>NZ_CP104165.1 GCF_029981845.1 Candidatus Bandiella numerosa
ATAATATAGCTGAATTTTTATACAATAATGGACACGAGGTATATGTAGTAAACCCAGTTTGTATAAAAGCTTTCGCTAAAAGCAAGTTAATTCGTACTAAAACTGATGCAGTTGACGCTTTGGTTATAGCCCAATACGCTAATATTACTGAATTAATTCCATATAAATCACAAACTTCTGCTGTTAAGGAATTAAAGGCTTTGCATCGTTGCTTAGATGATTTAAAGGGACAGTGCGTTCAAATCTCCAATCATCTGGAGTATAAGGAACATGTACCAAAGTCTGTAACTTCTACATGGAAAAGATTACTTAAAGACTTTAAAAATGAGATGAAGAGTATTGAAAAATCATTAGATGAGCTATTTGAAAATAATATAGAACTTAAGCAACGTAGAGATAATTTACAAACAATTCCTGGTATTGGCAAAACGACAGCTACCTCTATTTTAGCTGAATCTCCTGACCTATCGTCTTTTAAAAGCCCAAGACAATATGCGGCTTATGCTGGTCTTGTTCCTAAACACAGAATATCAGGCTCTTCTGTGAGAGGTAAAGCTAGATTATCCAAACTAGGCTCTTCTAAATTACGCAAAGCTCTTTATTTGCCGGCTGTTGTTGCTAAAAATCACAATCCTATTTTAAAAGCTTTTTCTGATAAATTAAAATCAAAAGGCAAACATAATATGGTTATCATAGCTGCAATTATGCGAAAACTTCTACATATCTACTTTGCTGTTATTAAAAACAATTCTGCTTTTGATCCTAATTTTATTCCCTCAAAATGATGATATTTTTGTTTGACTTTTAAGACGGTATCATTTTTATATAATTCGTAGTATAGCATTTCAAAATTATTAGGGGAATAATAATTAAAAAAAGAATGTCTTCTATGAGAATTATAGAAGGCTTCAATATACTCAAACATCATAGAATTAGCTGTATCTCTTGAGACAAAACTTCTGCCAAGCTCCTGTTTTATAGTGTGGAAGCAAGATTCTGCAACAGCATTATCAAGGCAATTTGCTTTCCTCGAAAGACTTTGAGTAACCTCTAAATTTTTTAAAACTTTTTAGAGATCATTAGATGTATATTGTGAACCTCTATCAGAATGAAATATCAATCCTTTTTGTGGCTTTCTCTGCCAATAGGCCTTTAAAAATGTGTGTATTACCAACTCGTTATTAATTCTATTACTACATTCCCAACCGACTATTTTTCTAGAAAAAAGATCTAGGATAATACATAAATAGACCCATCCCTGTTCCGTTTGAATATAGGTGATATCAGATACCCATACTTTATTAGGAGCATCTGTAACAAAATTTCTATTCAATATATTATCTATCTTAATAGCCTTTTTAGAAGCTTTTGTTGTAATTTTATTTTTTTATGATTTATATCCATCATGTTTCCTCTGAGTTCAGCATGAATCCTACGATATCCATATGTCATTCTTGATGACTGATGGATTTTTTTTATCTTTTCTATTATTTCCATATTTATTTTTTCATTTATTTTCCTTTTGTTCCAATTATAATAACCACTTTCTTTAACTTCTATCGCCCTACATAAATCGTTAGTTTTGTAATTACCACTGTGGCTATAAATGCATACTTTACCCTTGTGGATTCGCAAAATATGCCAGCGCCTTTTTTAATATATCGCGCTCTATTTGTAGTTTTTTTATCTCCTTCTCTAAAATCATTTTTTCCTTATCTATAGCATTCATGTTCCCATTTCCTGGAAATGCTATTCGTGGTGACGATGTTTCTTCCAGCCTCTTTTTCCATTTACTAATTGAGTCTACACTAACGCCCAGGCTTTTTGCTGCCTGTGTTAAGCTATATCCTCTTTCAGTTGCCAGTTTCACAGCCTCCACTTTAAATTCTTCATTATATCTTTTTCTTGTATTTGGATTCATTTACAACTCCTTTTTATTTGTTTTTATTTTATCAGAGTTGCTTAACTTTTACTCTTGTTTTTGGGGGGCACTTCAGGCTGCAGGAAGGCTTGAGCCGTATGTGGTGAAAGTCACAAGTACGGTTTTTAGAGGAGGCACTCTCAGTAATGAGGGTGTCTTACTCGACTTTATGGAAGCCTCTTCCTACTGAAATAAAGGAAATTAGAGAATTATCTCGATGCATTGATGCTTTGAAAATACAGCATAGCCAGATATCGAACCAATTGGAGAAAAAATCTAGCCAATCTAAATTTGTAACAAAAACTTGGGAAGAACTTGTTTTTAGGGTAGAAAAGGAGCTAAAAAATTTATATGATGAAGTAGATACGCTGCTTGGCAAAAATAAATCTCTGAAAGAATCTTGTGAAAATTTACAAACAATACTAGGAATTGGTAAAACTACTGCTGTTATATTGCTTGCAGAAATACCTGATATTAATGCTTTTAAGAATGCAAGGCAACTTGCTGCTTATGCAGGGCTCACTCCCCTCTCAAAGATTTTCGGGCTCATCTGTTAAAGGGAAGTTAAGATTATCAAAATTAGGAGCAAGGCAATTGCGTAAAGCAATGTTTTTTCCTGCTCTTGTTTCAAAAAGATATAATGAGCCTATTAAGCAATTTTGTAAAAATTTAAAGAAAAAGGGGAAGTATACATTTTGTATAGTAGGAGCAGCTATGCGTAAACTATTGCAAATAGTATTTGTAATTTTAAAGAGGGACGTGGTCTTTAATCCAAGTTTGACATAATTTTTCGTAATTCTTGATTATAATTCAATATATTGTTAAAATGCGGCATAAAGCACCTCAATATTTTGTGTATAAAATGGCTGATACAAAAATAAACAACAGACCTCTTAAAATAGCAGTGGGTACTGATAATTTTAAGAAAATGGCAACTGAATATGACGTATTTGTTGATAAAACGCTTTTTATTAAAGAAATAATTGATAGTAGTGAAGAAGCAATACTTATTACGCATCCTAGAAGATGGGGTAAAACATTAAATTTAGATATGCTAAAAACTTTCTTTGAGCCTGAGAGTGAAGAGTGTGAAAAGTCTTTAGAAGACAAATATAGTGCTAGGCCAGACAAAAAAACTTGGGGAGAATGGTTTTATAACTTTATTACTTTTAATGATGCTTCTAAAACAGAGAATAATATTGGGAAGGTATCACCTCAATTACTCTGTAATAAAGATGTTTTTGCTGGTGGGAAGTTTACAATTTCACTAGGAAATGAAAGAAGCTTAGAATCTCTACAAATATCATCTGCTTTAGACAATAGAGGTAACAAAATAATAGATACTTATCAAGGAAAATATCCTGTTGTTTTTATTAGCTTGAAGGATGTTGTTGGTAACACCTTAGAAGAAATTAAGGATAAGTTAAAAGGAGCAATTAAATCAGTGTATAAAGAACATAGATATTTGGAGAATAGTTTAAAATTAGCTATTGATGAAAAACAAGATTTTCAAAAGTATATTAATCAGGATTATACAGGTGTAAACATAGAAGAAAGTATAAAGTTTTTAAGCACAATACTTCACAAACATCACGGACAGAGGGTTTATATACTGGTAGATGAATATGATAAACCAGTAACTCACGTCTTAGAGACATATGTTTTAGATAGAGATAAAGAATTAATTAATGAAATTGCTAAATTAGTCACAAGCATTTTATCTGCATGTGGCAAAGGTAATGAACATTTAGAAAAAATAATATTAACTGGTATTTTTGATACGTTGAAAAAAGAAGGAAATTCAGGGTTTAATAATGTGGTCACTCGTGGAATTAGTGATCAAGATTTTAGTTATAACTTTGGATTCTCTGAACAAGAGGTAAAACAGATTGTAACGAAATTTAATTTCCAAGATAGTGATAAAATATTAAATAATATAAAATTATGGTACAACGGATATTCTGTGCCTATTAACGTAGGTGAGTATATGCAAGCATACACCCCATGGGCTGTTATGAATTATATAAGCGATGTTTCCAAAAAAGGAGAGGACTTCCAACCAGAAAATTATTGGACACAAAGTGGAGCAAGTACTATTTTGCAGACGTTATTAAGAAATGAAATTTGTGAAAACAGTCAATTAGCTGATACATTTAGAAATCTTACTTCAAATTCAGAAGCCTCAGTTAAATTAGCATTTGATAAACATTTATCATTATTTAAATATGATTTAAGCGTTCTCACTGGTGAAGAAAAAGTGTTTTCATACTTACTTCTCAATTCTGGTTATTTAACGGTAAAAAGTGAGTTTACTACTGGTGCAACTAAACACACATTCAATATTCCTAATTTTGAATTAAGACAGGAATTTGCAGATGTAATAAACGCACAAATAAAGCATAGTAATTGCAAGATTTACAAAGAATTATTGGATAATTTACATAAGAAGTTACATGTTAGTGCTTTAAAAGCTATAGAGGAAGGGGATGGAGAAAAATTACAAGAAATATTTTCTAAAAACCCTAGCATGAAGTGTAATGATCCAGACCTAAATTTTAATTATCTACATCTTGCTTCTTTATCACAAAAACCAAATGAGATTGTAGAAATTTTAATTAATAGATGTCCGGATAACTTGGATGATTTATTAAGTACCCAAGATAAGAGATTTTCACTTAATGCGAAAGATTACCTTAAAATGAGCAATAATTTTATACCTTCACTGGAAACTAAATTAGTAGGTGTAATTGAATCATTAGTAAATCCTAGCACTGGTGAAAATGTAATTTGTAATAATTGGGCATGGTATACAGGATACAATTTAGTTATTGCTCCAGCGTTAACTGCTACTGTTAAGTTATCAGCTAAACTTTTCACCCCTAAAGATATTGGTACATTATACTTATACTTTATATTTGCTGGTACTGGCACAGCAGTAACAATGATGAAAGATTCTATAAAGTACTTTGATCATCAATATAAATTACCTTACTGTAGTGATTACGCAAATTACCATTCAGTATTAATTGAAGAGCCTAGTCAATTTACATCTCTAGCACAATGCAAAAAGTATCAACAAGTTATAATTGATTATACAATAACTTTAAAATTAAGAGAGAATTGCGAAAATAGTGAAGAAATAGTTACTAAGGTTAAAACCCCTATATTTAGCAACACATTTTATGGTGATGATGAATTGATATTTACACTGTGTAAACAATTTACAAATATAGAAGAACAAAAAGAAGAATTATAATTTTAATATTGACATTCAAGACTGTGTCTTACTCTTACTCTCAGCAAATGACAAATTGAGTATTATAGTGCAATGATATGCCGTCCCTTTCTTGTTTGAGTAGACAGATTTAGTTACTTGTATTATTTTGTAGAGGTTTATAAATAATTTTTTTTAAAAGTGTCTTTGTCTCTACCTGAAATACAGCCTGAGAAATGGCGTAGATATTATTTTGAGTCCAAAGATCGATATTATATAGTCATTTTCCAACAAAATTTATTTCATGAGTGGAGCTAAATGCTATGGTGGTAAAGATAATAAGTTAGGGAATATGATTATTAAATCTTGTTATTCATATCAAGATAGCAGAAATAAAATTGAGAAAATCAAAAAAGCAAGAAGATCACGTCAATATGTTTTAAAAAAGACAAAAGCTGCTAAATTGGGATTAAACTTTGAAAAGATTGCTGGGTTTGCTGGTAATATGATATAAAGTATATATATCGTATAGGTGCATAGTGGCATATTTAGTTTAATCAAATACAGTAGGGTGAATAAATGGTAGAGAGATTTCCGATATCAAAAGAAGGCATGAGTAAGCTTGAGATAGAGCTTAAGCATTTGAGAAGTGTTGAGAGAGTTAACGTGATTAAGTCTATTGCTGAAGCAAGGGCACACGGAGATTTATCAGAAAATGCCGAATATCATGCTGCAAAAAAAAAGCAAGGATTCATAGAGGCTAAAATATCTGAGTTAGAAGATAAGATTTCTAGAGCGGAGATTATCGATATTTCACAAGTGCGAGGGGAGCAGGTGAAATATGGGGCATCAATAAGATTATTAGATGAAGATACTGAGAAAGAAATTGCTTACAAAATTGTTAGTGAATATGAGTCTGATGCTTCAAAGGGGATGATTTCAATTACATCTCCATTAGCTAAAGCATTAATAGGAAAGAAAGTGAATGAATATTTGGAATTTAATACTCCCAAAGGCATAAGATACTATAAAATACTGTCTGTAGATTACATTTAGCATTTGTAGCTCAGTGGATAGAGCGGTATCTTCCGAAGGTATAGGTCGTGGGTTCGAGTCCATCCAAATGCACCATTTTCATTGACTTTTTGGCAATTTTATGAGAGTATATGGTTCTCTGTTTTTATTGGAGCTATATTAGAATATGAACATTAAACTAATAGCTCTTAACAAAGCAGCGAGTAAAAAAACAATTAGGTTATCAAACGACAATTAGGTAAAAAAATATGAATTTTAACAATTTGAACTCAGTATATGAGGCCACTAGTCAAAAAACGCATTATGACTGGGGTCTAAGAGAGTATCTGCTTAGGGTATATCAGTATATGGGTCTTGCATTTGCTTTAACTGCAATTATATCTATGGGAGCTGCATCATCGGCACAATTTATCAATTTAATTCATGGCACTCCACTGAAATGGGTTATAGTATTTGCACCACTTGGGATGGTTTTTTATATGGGGAGTAGATTAATGTCTATGTCGGTGACTGGAGCGCAAACATGTTTTATGATATTTGCAACACTCATGGGATTGTCATTATCATCTATCTTCATAATGTACACAGGAGAAAGTGTCGCAAGGGTATTTTTCATAACAGCTAGCACATTCGGAGCAATGAGTATTTACGGTCACATTACTAAAAGAGATTTAACGAATATGGGCTCATTCCTTATTATGGGAGTGGTAGGCTTACTTATAGCGAGTGTTGCTAATATATTTATGCAAAGTAGTGCTATGCAATTTATTATTTCAATAATAGGAGTTGGAATATTTACATTACTAACTGCATATGACTCACAAAAGATTAAAGCATTGTATTATCAAACCCAAAGTAGTGCAGAAGTTACACGAAAGCTTGCCATATATGGTTCATTTACGTTATATATGGACTTTATTAATTTATTTGTCTTTTTATTACAGTTATTGGGAGTTAGAAGAAATGAATAATTTAAAATAAACAATGGAAATTTTCACAAAAACATTTAACTTATTATTTAAAAAAAATACTATGAAAACAACAGGCACGGTAAAATGGTTTAATCCAGACAAAGGCTATGGCTTTATAGCTCCAGACGATGGGACAAAAGATGTATTTATACATATATCGGCATTGAATGCTGCCAGTCTTAATACTTTAGATGAAAATCAAAAAATTAAATTTGAGGTTACTTCTAGCCAAGGCAAGGAATCAGCTACTAACATAGAATTAATCTAATAAAAAAATCAAAAGGAGAAGCAAGATGAACAAAACAGATTTTATAGTAAAGTTATCAGAAGAACTTAGTGTAACAAAAACAAAGGCTAATAAAAACTTTGAAGCTGTTATCAAATGCATAGCTCATGCAATGAAAGATAATGATGAATTAAGATTTACAGGATTTGGAACTTTTAAAGCAAAAAATAAGGAAGCCACAGAAGTAAAAACACCAAAAGGAACTATGGTAAAAGTGCCAGCACAAAGAAGAGTGAGCTTTTCTGTGGGTTCTGAGCTCAAAGCTATTGTTAATGGTAAATAAATTATGAAAGAAAGTATAATGCATTATCTGCATATAGCTCCATTATTTATAATAATAGCCCTATCTATTGCTAATCAAGTTTTTAAAACTAAGAAGTTACAGCTACTTGAGAAAAAACCACATTGGTTTACAACTATTATTAGTTTCAGTGGGAGTTATGAGTGGAGCAATATCACATTCTCATTATGGAATTTTAGGATGCAACCTATGCCTTGTTTATTCTGCTATTTTAGCATGGAGTGCAATAAGGCTACTTTCTGAAACTAAGAGTGTTGCAAATGCCAAGTAAGCTGATAAATACTAAAGTACCTAACGTTAGTGACAAAGATAAACGGGCTGATGAAGTGGGTAGCGATTTTGTAAAAAAGAGCTATACACGCCCTTGGGAGATAGAGCTTACTGATGAACAGCGAGAAAATTTAAAAAGAACCATCGAAGAAGATGAAAAGAAATATAAAGAGATGAGGAAAAGATTAGCAGAGGATAGAGATTACTCTAAATTATTTAATAAAAAGAGCTAGGGTTTTTATTTATTTGCGCAAATATTTAGATATCCGAATATTTTTCTATACTTTTCATAATTAGTTTTATCATCTTATTGATTATAATGAAAATAGTAAAATTAATTATGAATAGCCGAGAGGTAGTAGAGTTATATCCTGATGATTATATGATCTGGGATTATGCAGATAGGCAAGACTTTGAGATGGGTGATTTAAATGCGTTAGGAGCTGATATTAAGAAAAATGGACAAATTCAGCCGATTATAGTCAGATACACAGGCGATTATTACGAAATAATAGCAGGTCAGAGGAGATGGCAAGCATGTAAATTAATGAATATCCCTGTTCAAGTGATTATAACAGACTTAAGTGATGAAGAAGCATTGTTGGTGCAAAGCTCAAAGAATTAAAAAAAGATATTTCTCCCTATTCTAAAGCAAGATGTTACGGAAAAATATTAAAAGATAAAAAGATTACGCAAGCAAAATTAGCTGAAGAGTTAAAAATACCTCAAGGTTCATTAAGCGATTTATTATCGTTTAATGATGTTTCAGAAGATATTTGGATTGCAGTAAGTGATGTAAGTAAAATATCGGTAAGAACAACTATGTATATTAAAAAAAATATTAGATGAGGATCAAAATATTTTACTAGATATATTATTGATAGCTCCACAAATTAGAAAAGGTATAGGTCAAAAGAAGATAGATGAATTATTGAAAAGAGAAGAAACTCTCAGAAAGGAATACAGTATTTATGATAATTACCAAAATAAAATACTAACAATAAAAGAGAAGGAGATAAAATTTCATGATCACTGTTAGAAATATGCTTCTATGGAAGATATATCAAAACATATAGTAAATTATTTAAATTCTAAATTAAAACGTTCGGATATCTAAATATTTTAATTTAAGATTAATAATAACTGATTTACTCTTTTCTTGACATTGGGCTACTTTAAAAGTAGCCTGTGTAACAGGCTAGTAGCCTCGAGCAAGCTTGCAATTATTGAGCATTCCAAATTTATTTTTTAAATATCTATCACAATTAACTGTAGAAACTATTTGATAACAAAAATATAAGCATGAGTAAAATAATTGTATTTGGGAATGAAAAAGGTGGTTCTGGCAAGACAACAACGGCATTTCATGTTGCAGTTGTTCTTCTTAAATCATTCTACAAAATATTAATAATAGATGCAGATATACGTCAAAAATCATTCAGAAGATATTTAGAAAATAGAAATCAAGCAATTCAAAATAATAATATATCGTTAGAAATACCAGAAATATTTAATATTTCAGATGAGATATTGAATAATATAGATGAAAAGGGTTCTGAGTTAAAAAAAATAATAGAAGAAAAAAAGAAGAAATTTGATTTTATAATTGTAGATACGCCTGGCCATTACAATAAATTGAGCAAAGCTTTACATGAGCAAGCAGATGTAATTGTAACCCCAATAAATGACAGTTTTTTAGATCTTGATCTATTGGGTCAGGTGAGTAGCGATGATCTTTCAAATTCCAAAGTAGGTGTTTACAGCAATATGGTGTTTGACTGTAAAAAACAAAAAGCATTTGCGGATAAAAAAGAAATAGAGTGGTATGTCATCAGAAATAGAATATCGGGCACAACTACTATTAATATGCAAAATATAGAGGAAGCTATAAATAAGTTATCTGCTAAATATGGATTGAAGGTTATATCTGGGTTTGGAGATAGGGTGATTTTCAAAGAACTATTTTTAGATGGTCTTACACTAAGTGATGCAGGGCTAAGTCCAAAGGTCAGAATGAATTTGTCATTAATTGCGGCAAGACAAGAATTAAGAGAAATAATGAAGCAAATTAATATTAATTAAAATAAGGTAATATTATAATTAGCGTAGATGGAGTATGATTAGATGAGTTATATAAAAGATAGGATATTTGTATTTGATATAGAAACAGTTATTGATATTGAATCATCTAGAAGTTTCTTAGGGCTTAATTCAGAAGCTTGTAAATCAGAAATAGCAGAGAAGATTAAGAAATATCATGTAGAAAGTAGTTTCTCTGGAAGTGACTTTGTAAAACCTCCATTCCATAAAATAGTAGCGATAAGTTATTTGGATGCTAATATTTATGCAGATAATGAAAGGAGGGAGCGGTATAAAATATTTAATATAAAATCAGGTGGAAATATTGATAGTGAGGAAGAAGAGCTAGTAAAAGGTTTTTTTGATTATTTAGAAAAAGTTGATGCAAGACTAATAACGTTTAACGGAAGGAGTTTTGATCTACCAGTATTGAAGTATAGAGCTATGAAATATAATATTTCGGCAAAATGGTTATATGAAAGAGGAGATAAATGGAATAACTATACACAGAGATATAGTATGGATTGGCATTGTGATTTGCTGGAAGCACTAACAGATTATAATGCGTCTACTAGAGTTAAAATGAATGAAGTTGCTTCAATTTATGGAATCCCATGCAAAGTTGATGTTGATGGCTCTCAAGTAGAAGAATTATACAATAATAATAAAGTAGATAGTATACGCAATTACTGCGAACAGGATGTATTGTGCACATATCTTTTATACTTAAAATATGTAAATCACATAGGAAGAATAACAAATAATGGATATAATCATTGTGTGGATGATTTAAAGGAATTTATCATTTCTCAAGGCAAGGAACATAACGTATCTTTTATTAATAACTTAAATTTTAAAAAATTAAAGGAATACTAAGGAAATCATTCGTATAAATAAATGTAAGTATTTAAATAAAATTCAAGCATTAAAAAATAATAAATCATCTTGACATTTCATATCAAAAAGAACTTCTGAGGTTGAAGTTAGTCAACTATTTTATTAGCAAAATAAGCAATTATTTTTCTTTATGAATTAATAAAAATGAGTAGTTTAGTAATAATTAAAACAACACTAATATCTACTTATAAGGTACTATTGCTCTACGCTACAGCCAAACATAGATTAGTGTCTGCGTTAAAATTATAATCAAACCAACTTATATTTATTACTATGCAACTAGCTTATAATTTACCTTCATTATCTAACGAGCAATTTGAGCAAGCTAAGGAAATAAAGAGCAGTATAGCATCGGGCAATATATTAGATAAAATAAGGGCATTTCAACAAGATACTCAGTTAAATAATTTATTAAATAATGCAAAGTTTATAGAAATAAAAAATAATGTTTTAATTTTTGCTGTCAAAGATAGTTTCACAAGAGAAACATTAATTAGGAATTATTTTTTAGTTATTAAAGGAAAAGCTGCTGAAATTGATGATAGTATAAAAATGATCTCAATTACTGTTGATAGTGGTATTGATAATAGTTCATTGAGTGGCGATTCATTAGTGAATAGCAATTTAGTAAGTAGTGAATCGGATCTAAAGAGAAATTTAGAAGATGATATATTTTCTAAAGCTAATCCTAAATTTACTTTTAATAATTATGTAACTGGAGAATCAAATATTGTTGCATATAAAATTACTAAAGACATTGCCTTGCAAAATATAGATTATAACCACAATAATGTATTTTATATACATTCTCATGTTGGAATGGGGAAGACTCATTTATTACAATCAATTGCAAATGAAGTAAATAATTGTAATGAGAATGCAGAGAATAAAAAAGATACTCTTGGGAGCTTTCGTAAATGCAAAGTGGGTTATTTAAGTGCAGAAAGATTTATGCACAATTTTGTCAGAGCAGTTAAAAACAATACCCTTTTTAGTTTAAGAGATAAAATCAAAGAAGTGGATATCTTTTTAATAGATGATTTGCAATTTATATGTGGCAAGGAAAGTACGCAAAAGGAGTTTGCGCTAATACTTAATTCACTTATTGAATCAGGTAAAAAGATAGTAATTGCATCTAGTGTGCCATGTCATATGCTAGAGCTTAATGATGAGCGCACAAAATCAATACTTAGATCAAGTAATACCATTTATATTGAGCAATGTGATTATGAATTGCGTTTAAATATATTGAGCAATTATAATAAAAATAATGACATTAGGTTTGAAGAAAATATCTTAAAGATGATAGCGGATAAAGTTACAACAAGTGTTAGGGAATTAGAAGCAGGATTAAACAATCTTAAAACTTACTTAAGTATATCTGGTAAAAAGGCTACAAGCGATAATATGTGTAAGTACATTCAGAATTATATAAAAAGCAATGTAAAGAAAGTTACAATATCATCTATAATAAATGCCGTTGCAAAATATTATAAAATATCATTATCTGACATCGTATCTAAAAAAAGAACACAGAAGTTAGTTACAGGAAGACAGATTATAGCATATCTAGCTAAAGAAATGACAATAGAAAGCCTTAAGATTATAGGAAAAAAGATAGGAGATAGAGATCATTCCACTATTTTATATTATTTGAAGAAATTAAATGGTTGCATTAAAAAAAATGATCAAATGGTTAATGATATTGATTCTATTAAGAGCTCTATTGTTTAATCTCAGCTCGACATAGTTTTATCTTTAATAGCCCATTTACACTGTTAAAAGAGCTGGTGGACAGAAAATTCAAGGTTTAGGCCCCAGGTTAATAAACGTTCGGAAATGGCAACGAGGACTTGGTAATGGTGGTAATAAGGTTGGTTGATGATGTGAGAAGAAAGATATAATTAATATTCAAAATGCAAGAAAGTAGTGATATTTTAAAAAATCTAGTGCCGCATTAAAAAGTAGAGTTGACAATCGATAAAAAAAGAGGTTATTTATTGATGTATTCTATGCTTTAAAAAAGTTATTACGCAAGATGAGTGCCGCAACCGTATATTCTGGGAACTAGATAATGGAATCAAAAATGAATGTCATGAAAGAAGGAAATCAAGAATCTGGCCTGGTGATACTGTGTTAAATGTCAACAAATCAAAGGCGCTTTTTAAAAATTAAATTTCCTTAAATTCTACCCCATTTTTTAAAATTGCAAAAATTACATGTATTAATTTGCGCATTACAGCAGCAATAATAACCATTTTACGTTTACCTCTTTCTTCTAATCTTTTAGAGAATGTAATCATGGTTTTATTAAAATTGATAGCAGTAATTGCTGGAAAATAAAGGGCTTTCCTTAAATTACCAGAACCAATTTTAGATATTTTTGCTCTACCTTTTACAGAGCTACCAGACTGATTATGCATTGGAGTTAATCCTGCGTGTGAAGCTAACTTACGTGCAGATTTATAATTACGTAAATCAGGAATTTCTGCTAAAATAGCAATAGCGGTTTTTTTGCCTATTCCTGGGATTGTTTGTAAATTTTTACAATTTTTTTGCATTTCACAATGACTGGCAATATGTGAATCTATTATTTCTTCTAACTCTTTAATTTGATTTTCTGTATGCTTAATAGATTTCTGCATTAATTTTCTCATTTTGCTATCCTTAGAAACTAATTCAAGTTTGTTTTGATAACGTATTTTATCCTCTTGATAGCTTTGCATACAACGGAATAGTTCCTTAAGCTCAGAAAATTCAGAAGTAGCTGGATGCCATTGTTCTGGGATATATAGCTTGCAAAATTCAGCAATAATTTGGGCATCGTATTTATCTGTCTTATTTCGCAATAATTGAGTATTTCTATAAGCTCTAATTCTTAAAGGGTTCAGTATACTAACCTTATATCCAGCCTCATGTAAGTGAGTTGCAGAACCTAAGCTATATTTACCTGTAGATTCCATGCATATATGTGGTGATAGTTTTTTGCTTTTGATAAAGCTGATTAAAAGTTCATATCCGCCTACATTATTATCATATATTTTGGTAGTAAGCTTGTTATTACGCAGAATACAAATATCTAGTTTTTCTTTAGAAACATCAATTCCAATAAATGAATTGCACATTTTATACCTCATGATAAAATTAAAAAGTAAACTTTAAACAACCATGCAAATTCAGAGTCAAAGGCTCTATGATACTGTTCGTTTAAAAGTAATGGGTAAGGACTAATCACCAGGACAGCATTTTATGCTAGGGTGGGTAACAGTTTTCCTTACCCTTAATCTAAAAAGTGTACATCTTTTTTAGATACATTTTCAACATACATGGGTGGGTAGCTGTAGAAACGGCAAACTGAGATTTTGTATCATCGTATATTCCATGGATAGTGGCTATAAAATTCATAAAATATTAAATCGGAAATTTAGATATAACGGCATCATATTTTTCTTGAGCATCATTAATAGCTAATTTAGAATATATTTCTAAAGAAATCCTGCTCTCGTGCCCTGAATAAGGCTGTATAAGAGCATCATCGATCCCTTGTCTTTTCATCCACGTGAATAAAAAATGGCGTAATTTATGTGGAGATATTGATCTATCAATACCTGCCTCCTTAGTATATTTTTCCAGTATTTTTCTTATTCCTCTATCTGTATATTGCTTTTTCCATGATGATTCAAAGAGATATTTTGCCTTTATTTTGCTCATTGCTTGTACATGCACGCCTAATACTTCCTTAAAGTTTTGTGGGAACGGAACTATTCTATCTTTATTTCCCTTTCCGTTACTAATTTTTATTTGACAATTGTTGATATCAACATCTTCTAATTTTATATTAATTAATTCTGTTACTCTAACTCCTGTATATAATAATGTTTTGATCATGATTATATGAAGTAAATTTTTAGATTTCCATACTACTTCATAATATTTTTTAATCTCTTCTTCAGTAGGAACATAGGGTAACTTTTTTGCTTTTTTTGTTACTCTGATATCCAATATTTCTCTTAATTTTCTAAATACATCTTTTGTATATTCATAATCTGCGCGTTCCTGTCTAAAATATTTTGCTATTTGTTTTGCTTTTTTACTCGCTGACATCCTAATAGTATAAGAATCTTCTACAAAACCTGTTATAATTTCTTCTTTATTCATTATCACTCACCATAAAATTAATTCTTTTCTTCATGTCCAGATCCAATCTTCCATACGGATTAATGTGTTCGTATATTAATGGGCTTAGTGCCTTTTTATCTCTTTCAGTTAACACATTTTTCCATCTTTTTAAACTTAAGACCTTTTGAATCATTAATGTGTTGATGTAGACCATGCAAGCTTGCACTAAGTGAAGTGATAATATTGCTAGCTCTTGTTGAACATAATTGTTAGTTGATATCACTCCCTTTTTGCCATAAAAAATAAACTCATTTACTCCATTCCATCTTTCAATAACATTTAATGTTTCATGAATTTCTCTTCTCAAGGATTCAGAGCTTAAATATTTGCATAAAAAAATTGTTTTTACAGCCCTACCCAATTCTTGTATAGCTTGATATACAGGATGCTTTAAATTATTTGAATTAAATATCTTTAATAGCGCTTCTGGCTCAGCTTTTTTCAATTTCAATGCCACAGAATATAATATTATTTGTTCATAATATTTTTCTATTAATTCCCAGTTTATCACTCTAGATATCACGTCTTTTATTTCTTTATATTCTTTACCTTTATCTGGACTGAATAGCTTTTGATTTCTCATTGATTTAAATCTACACAATAAATCAAAATTTAATATATAACTAAAACCAAATGCTCCCAAATTCTGTCCTTTTGTATCTACACAATTCGCTTGTACTTCTGCCTCAGTTGAATGATGTATAACTCCTTTTATCATTGACGCCACTTCTGAAGACGAACATCTTTTTAATTGCGAATATATGCAGAATGATTTTTTATCTGTATGCCAATATGCCATAACTCCTTTCCCACCATATCGTACATGCCATTCACTCATTATGTTTTGATCCCATACTGCAAACTGACTTGCGTCTGATGCACAAAATAATGTGCTTGATACACCCCATAGTATCTCATCCCTTATCTCTAATGTCTTATTTGCTATTTTGGTGCATGCATTTCTAATATTATTTGTCGTTATACATAAATTTTGAGTGTGTCTTAAATTATCGTAACTTACATTAAAATCTGCTCCACTAGCTCTTTTTAAGCCAATGTTAGTTCCTAATCCATAAACGCATAATATTTTTCTTTTTCTTTGTATAAAACTATTACTAAACTCTCTATCTCCTACGCTTTGTAATTCATCCGTAAAATTTATTTTTAAATCAGCCTCTTTTACCACGTCTAATAAACTCAAATCTACCCAATGTTTTTGGATATCTTTTTTTAGTATCTCTATATTTTTTGGAGCCGCTTGTGCTTTTGATTTTGCAAGTTTTATTGTAAATGCTCCATTTCTTAGCTCTATAGTAACTTTTATATTTTTATTATAACCATTGCTAAATGTTCTCATCCATTTATCCAACTCTTGCTTCACTTTTTCTATAAACTCTTTAGCTTCTTTAGGTTGCTTTATTTCATTGAAATAATAATCCTTTCTTTCATAAAAATCCTTATGCACATCTTCTTGTGGATCTCTATACCTATAGGCCTCTTTTAACCATATTTCTTTACACCTTAATTTATCTCGTAAACTAGATAATAAGCATATTTCATAATAATTCCTCTTAACTTTTGTCTCGCTGCATATAAATTCTCTACAATTTTTTGGCACTATTCCATCTAATGGCACTTCCTCTTTCGCTATAGTGCGTTTATTTTGATTTACGTATTTTTTTATTAATTCCAAGCCTTGCAGTACTTCATTATCCTTTGGATTGTTAGCTATAAACTCTAATTCCTCAAGTATCGGAGATAACATTTTTCTATAATGATGACTATAAGAAGAATGTATGAATTTATAGTGCTTCTCTTTATATTTAATTGGCGCATCTCCTTGTGCTATTTTTTCTAATGTTTTTTTATCTGCTATAGGATATATCACCTCTTCTATAGTTTTTTTAGGATTCTCTATACTTTTCTTTGATATATCCTTTAATAATTTTATTTGCTCAGTTATACTTATTTTTTTTACTTCTTTTAACAATGCTTTATCTGCTTTCCTCTCTGCTCTCGCATATAAATTATGCGTTATTTGCACTATCGTATCTATTAAATAATCTACTATCTCTAGTTTTCTAATATGACAAAAACACGCCAACAACCCATTTTTTAAATACTCATTTCTTCTTTCCAAATCCATAATTCTTTCAACAGAAACTTTCTCTGCGTATTTCTTCAATAAATCCCACTTATATTTACTAAATATCTTGATATCTATACCTAGGGCCTTTATTTTTTTTAGCTTTTCTATATTTTCTAAAACTGTTTCTAAACTTACTCCTCCTTTATCACTTCTTAGATAGCTTATTAAGCTTTTATTATCGCTTGTTTTTTCTTTTAACAGATTGCCTAACTCTATTTTTACTTCTTTGCTTAATAACTTATTTATTTCTGTAAAAAAATCATATTCATAATGTTTTATAACAGATAAGACTTCCCTTTCTAGATTTTTTGGGATTAGAATTTTATTCTCTTCTAAATACAATATAGCACCTTCAATAATTTTTTGTTTTCCCAGTCCTAACGATATTTGATCTGTTTTTAGCCAATTGATAAAATCTTTTCTTATATCATCTATGTAATCTTTATATCCAAGATGATTTTTTATTTCTACGTTATGATGCCTTGATAGCCTGCAATTCCATTTGTATTCCTTCGCTAAACAAAGAGAAATTTTTAAATTTTTTGCTATATACTCTAGTACTTTTTTTGGAACTTCTTCTAGATTTTCTGGAAAATTATTTTTTAAAGTTAGGTATTTTATTTTTACTGCGCAGATCAACTTATTCTCTTCCTTTTTATAATTCAAGAATTCTTGATCCCTTTCATCTAACTGCCAATATCTCTCTAGATTCTCTTTATTCCAATTTTCCTTCATGAGTAACTTTTAATTAAATATGCATGCTTTTTATCTAATTCCACATTAATCTACATCCTTTTTCTTTAGTCTCCTTGTTTCGTAACTAGCACGTGCCAATACTATTGCCTTATGTAGGTATTCTTCTAGCAGTTTTTTTGGTGGTAATTGAGTTAAGTATTTAGTAACATGAATGTTAGCTTCATCTAACTCTAAATACTCAACATCTCCTTGATCTTTATCAGCACATAATATTATTCCCATTGGTCTCTCTTCATCTTCCTTGCGCTCATTCTTATCTAGCCAACGTAAATACCACTCCATTTGTCCTTTATGCTCTGGCTCAAATTTTCCAAGCTTTAATTCTATTGCTATTAATCTCTTCAATCCCCTGTGATAAAATAATAAATCAAGATATCGGTCCGTATTTTGTGTAGACATTTTTTTTTGCCTAGCTACAAAACAAAAATCATTCCCTAGCTCGTACAAAAATTCTGTTATATTATCCAAAATAGCGTTCTCAAGATCACCTTCAGAATACTTGCCAGGCAAATTCATAAAATCTAATAAATAAGGATCTCTAAAAACTAAATCTGGTGTTAATTCATCTTTTTCTCTCAGTTTATCAATCTCAGCTCTTATAACTTCTTCAGGTTTCTTACTTATCGCCGTTCTTTCAAACAGCATACTATTTATCTTATTTCTAGCTCTCCTAACACTCCACCTCTCTATCCTAGCCATTTCTAGATAAAAGTCCCTTTTAACGCCATCTTCTATTTGGCAAATAATTATAATATGTGACCACGATAATTGTTGCGACACTGTAGCAACTATTTTTTGATCTGAATATATTTTAGCAAATCTCACCATTCTAAATAAGCTACTTTTAGTATACCCCTTGCCGAATTTTACTGTTAATTCTTGTGCTAACTGAGATATTATATGTTCACCATAATTCCCTCTATCTCCTTTTAAAATCTCATCGTCAATTCTCTTTCCTATTGTCCAATATAATAATACAATTGCTGAATTTACCGTAGTCGCAACATTTTGTTTGCTTCTTTTTATTATATCGGCAATATCACTTAATAAACTATGATATGATTGCTCTACTTTTATTACTTCTTTATTCATAACTAATAGTTCTTATAATTAGTAGGGTCGGTATATTATTTATCTCTACCTCAACCTCAATATAGATTATTTGTTGCTTTTTGTCTATAATCTTATAAAGTTACTATCACTTTATTATTATCGGTAAATTACTTTTGATATACTTATCCATAAAATTTAGGAGGAATTATTTTTATCTTCATGTTAGAATCTGTAAAGTGAAATTTATTTTTAAATATGAATAGTTATCAAAGAAATTTCTCTCTGTCCTCCTTTTATCCTATCTTATAGAATCTCAGTTTGCCGTTTCTACAGCTACCCACCCATGTATGTTGAAAATGTATCTAAAAAAGATGTACACTTTTTAGATTAAGGGTAAGGAAAACTGTTACCCACCCTAGCATAAAATGCTGTCCTGGTGATTAGTCCTTACCCATTACTTTTAAACGAACAGTATCATAGAGCCTTTGACTCTGAATTTGCATGGTTGTTTAAAGTTTACTTTTTAATTTTATCATGAGGTATAAAATGTGCAATTCATTTATTGGAATTGATGTTTCTAAAGAAAAACTAGATATTTGTATTCTGCGTAATAACAAGCTTACTACCAAAATATATGATAATAATGTAGGCGGATATGAACTTTTAATCAGCTTTATCAAAAGCAAAAAACTATCACCACATATATGCATGGAATCTACAGGTAAATATAGCTTAGGTTCTGCAACTCACTTACATGAGGCTGGATATAAGGTTAGTATACTGAACCCTTTAAGAATTAGAGCTTATAGAAATACTCAATTATTGCGAAATAAGACAGATAAATACGATGCCCAAATTATTGCTGAATTTTGCAAGCTATATATCCCAGAACAATGGCATCCAGCTACTTCTGAATTTTCTGAGCTTAAGGAACTATTCCGTTGTATGCAAAGCTATCAAGAGGATAAAATACGTTATCAAAACAAACTTGAATTAGTTTCTAAGGATAGCAAAATGAGAAAATTAATGCAGAAATCTATTAAGCATACAGAAAATCAAATTAAAGAGTTAGAAGAAATAATAGATTCACATATTGCCAGTCATTGTGAAATGCAAAAAAATTGTAAAAATTTACAAACAATCCCAGGAATAGGCAAAAAAACCGCTATTGCTATTTTAGCAGAAATTCCTGATTTACGTAATTATAAATCTGCACGTAAGTTAGCTTCACACGCAGGATTAACTCCAATGCATAATCAGTCTGGTAGCTCTGTAAAAGGTAGAGCAAAAATATCTAAAATTGGTTCTGGTAATTTAAGGAAAGCCCTTTATTTTCCAGCAATTACTGCTATCAATTTTAATAAAACCATGATTACATTCTCTAAAAGATTAGAAGAAAGAGGTAAACGTAAAATGGTTATTATTGCTGCTGTAATGCGCAAATTAATACATGTAATTTTTGCAATTTTAAAAAATGGGGTAGAATTTAAGGAAATTTAATTTTTAAAAAGCGCCTTTGATTTGTTGACATTTAACACAGTATCACCAGGCCTTAATTACGTAAAGCTCTATATTTACCTGCTGTTGTTGCTAAAAACCACAATCCTATTTCTTATCTCCAGCTCGGGTTATTATTAAAACTAATACCACTTTTAATTCTAATTTTATTTCTGAAAATTTATGATTTTTTATTTGACTTTTAAGACGGTATCAAAGTTTAATTCAGGAGCATCCCCAGACCTAACAGTACGTTTGTGTCACTTCTTCCACATAGCCCCTACTCGATAATTTATAAATCATTTGTTTTTTAATTTACCTTGAGAGTCAATACATATATGCGCAAAATAAATAAGTAAATTTATTAATGTGCATATAAATAATATTTTTGCTATAGATCTTTGGGTAGTTATTTGCATATGAGCATTAAAAAACTTACAAAAACAAGTTACTACTAGCATTTGTATTGTACCAGTAAAACTAGATACAAAACCTATATTTTCATGTTTAACAATAGCATAAGCTGTGGCAAAAGGTATGATAATACCGGTACCTAAACTATAAATAAACATTGGCAACATCAGCTTAAGAATCGTGCTTGTAGTGTAAGTATGCATTATACTTGCACCTACAAACATAAAAAATATCGCAAAGATGAAATAATATAATTGCTTAGATAAATATTTGTGTGCAAATGTATTACCCATATAAAAACCGACAACGTTAAAAACTGGCATATAGGCCAATTGATTAGGCTGAAGACCCAGTTGATTTTCCAATATAAAAGAAGAAGAATATTGGAATATTGTAACTGCACTTAAAGCTACAGAAGATATAAGAGTAAACGACCAGAAATCTAGATTAGTAATTATAGATTTTAGATTTTTGTTAATATAATTAAGTACAGAATAATGCTGTAACGGATTTGCTAAAGTTTCCGGCAAAAAAATAAAAATATAAAAAAAAGATAGGATAGAGCACAATAACATAACAAAAAATATTGTACGCCAATTAGAAAAAACTGTAATATATCCTCCAACTATAGGCGATATAATCTGCAAAACACCTGCTACTATCATCATACTTGAAACTATAGATATAAAGGTGTCACTTTTCCCAATCGTAATATCTCTGGCTATAGCTTTCCACACTACAACAAAAGATCCTGCCCCAATACCTTGAATAAACCTTCCAACAAGCATCACATCTAATGAATCAGATACTAAAACAACAAATGATCCTATTATAGATATGAAGTTACCTACTAATAAAATAGATCTCCTACCAAAAATATCAGACATGCTTCCATAAAAGATCTGAGATATACCAACACCAAAGAGATAATTTATAACTATATTATAAATTTGATTTTTATCTTGTGCATAATATTTTGCGATGGTTGGCAAGGCTGGGATACACGCTGTCCACATAAATACATATAATAATACTATTAAAAATAATACAAAAACTAACACTCGATTGTTAGTAATATTTTTATATGTATTAAACATTTTTTCTAAATCTCTAAAAAATATTTCTTAAAAATTTAGAAATTTTATTTTGTCCAATACGCATAACTGTATAGTGGTGGGCATCCTCAATTTCAACTAGATCAATTTTTGAAGTTTTTGGTACGATAGAATTGACATTGTTAAACTTCAGTTTTGCTATATATTCTTTCGACTCTTTGTTCGCTCCATCTAAATTATTTTCTTTATCTATTAACATTGCTTTAAATAGTACAAGATTAGATTTTGTTAGGTAAATATTCATTCCTTGAACATTATAACGCAATTCTATAGGTGAAATGTCAGCACATTTTTTTATATAGGTTTTATCGTATCCTTTTGCCTCCATATAATTTGTTAATGTAACTTTTGCTGAATTTACATCTATATTCTTAACTAATTCAAGCAAATAATTATCTAATAAAATAGTATCAATTAAACAAACAAATATATTGTTTATACCTTTCTTTTCAAGTAACTCAGCAATTTTAAGGCAAATAAGTCCGCCAAGGGACCAGCCCAGAAAATAGTATTTATTTTGTTTAGTTTGCTTCATGACAAGTTGTATTTGGGATAGATAATAAAGAGCTAAATCTTCAAGATTATCTATTTTTTTATCATTATATAAATTATATGAATCAATACCATAACAACTATAATAACCTTCCAAACTTTTTGCTAAATTTATATATACTTCACACCCAGTTCTACCTGGATGAATCATAAAAAGATTATTTTTATTATAAGTATCATTAAGCTTTACCATGACCTCAAAATTTTTCTTTAATTCTATAACTCGTGGAATCAAACTTTCAATGCTTCTATGAGAATAGATGTCAGTAATTTTAAGGTAAGAATTAAATAATCTATTGGTTCTAGAAACAAGTTTCATTATTTTTATACTATCGACTCCTAACTGGAAGAAATCATGTTTTATTCCAATTTGATTTTTATCAATACCGAGTAATTCTGCCCATATTTCAACCATATTATTTTCATTTTCATTTCTAGGATTAACATGTTGGACAACATTTGAATATTTAGAAGTAGGAAGTTCTTTTATATCTAATTTACCATTCTGAGTTAGAGGAAAATCATCTAGGTAAATAAAATCTCTAGGGATCATATAAAAAGGAATTTTCCTAGATAAAAAATCCGTTAATTCATTTTGTTTTATTTTTTTATTGGATGTATAATACGCAATTATTAATTGTACATTATTAATATTATTAATAATAACTTTACATTGTTTAATTCCTGGAAATTTTGCTATATTAGATTCTATATCACCTAGGTCAACCCTGTATCCATTTATTTTTAATTGTTCATCATTCCTTCCTATATATTCTAATATACCACTTGGAAGCCATCTCACTATATCTCCAGTTCTGTATAAGCTACCAAATTTATCATCATGAATAAAAGTTTTTTGAGTCTTATCATGGTCATTCCAGTAATTTAGCGCCACTCCACTACCACCTATTAAAAGCTCTCCTTTTACACCAAAAGGGCAAAATTCTTTAATATTATTAGGATTAGCCACATATACCTTCTGATTTGGCAAAGCAATACCATAAGGAATAGTTTTCCACTCTTCTTTTATTTCTTTAATTTCAAACCATACTGACCATATGCTACACTCTGTTGCTCCCCCTAGGCTTATTACTTTTGTATTATGATCGATATTCTTTATTCTTAAGGGCAGATTGACAGGTATAAAATCTCCACTTAATAAAAACAATCTCACATATGAAATCTCAACACCTGCAGTGTTTATTAGTATTTCAGCTAATTGAGGAACAGTATTCCATATACTAATCTCATGGATTTTTAATAATTCTAACCAATGATTTGTATCCTTTAGTTTCTTTTGGTCAGGAAAAACAACTCGTCCTCCAACAGATAAAATTCCAAAAATATCATATACGGATAGATCGAAACTTAAATCAGAAAGAGCTAGTACGGCATCTTCTGAATTTATATTATATTCTTCATTAATAGCAACTATTGTATTAACTGCTCCCGTATGTGTTATTGTTACTCCTTTTGGCTTACCTGTAGAACCAGAAGTAAAAATTACATATGCTATTTCATCTTTACTAACAACAGGCAATACAACTTTACTATATTTTACAATTGTATCTGTATTAGAACTAATATCTTCTAGTATATCCTCAATAATAATTAAATTATACGTATCTGAAATCTTTCCAATCAGGTCTGCATTTTTACTAATTTCTCTTGATATTAGTATTGTTTTAACAAAACCTTGTGTAAGTATATCAATAATTCTATCAGCTGGCCAATCAGTATTTAATGGTAAATAAGCGTGACCAGCAGCCATTACAGAAATAGTTGAAACAACCTGATTATAACCTTTTTCACTAAGCACGGCTATTAATAAGCCAATATTTCCTTCCTTAGATGAGCTCAAGTAAAGATATTTTGCCAGTAAATCTGAGCTTATTAGAAGTTGCTTATAAGTAAAATTTTTGTTTTTACTTGAATCAACTATAGCAATATTATCTTCATTAAATTTACCATGTATTACTAAATCATGTATAGTATTATCTTGGTTGTAAAAATTCTTGTCAGTGGCATTAAGTGTAGAAGTGAGCTGAGTATAATCTTCATCTTTTAACCTATAGTTAATCTTATTACTATCTAAAAATTCATATAAAAATTTTTCAAAATAACTTAAAAAGTAACTCACATATTCTTCACTCACAAAATTATCGTGAGCATTAATTTTTACTGAAAATCCTTCTTTACCATACTGAGAAACATTAAAAACAATAGGAATATTGGTTTTTTCAAAACCTTCGGCAAACTTCATACTATTTTGAGAAGACTCTAAAATATGAAAATGAGTATAATTGAATACTATATTAAAAAGATCTTGATTAAAGATAGACTTAATTTTTGCATAAGGGAAAAACTGATATTTTTGTAACTGAAGTTTAGTCTCAAAAATTTGTTTAATACATTCTAAATCATCTAAATCTGGATTTATTTTATATCTAAAAGGAATAGTATTTAGAAATAAACCAAAAATTTTATCGCCATCTTCTTTTGCTAATCTATTGTGAACGACAAAACCTACTGCTAAATCTATATCTTTTGTAAAAAAAGATATAGTCTTAATTAAAACATATAAAAAAATTGAATCTATGCTAATATCATGCTTTCTTGATAATTCAAAACACAACAGAGCATATTTATTATGAAGATCAAATTTAGCAATATACCTTCCTTCATTAGATCTGGTGGAATCAAATTTCCAACTGATACCATTAGGTCTAAATTCGCTTAAGTATAATTTCCAAAAGTCAACTTGAGATAAATCTTCTACTATAGACAGCTCATTTTTAACAAACTCTCCATAAGAAATTTTTATTGGCGTTAGTTTCTCTAATTCAATATTCTGACTATAAATATCCAAAAACTCACTTATTAAGGAAGCAATACTCCAACCCTCAGCAATTGCGTGATGATAAGATACTATTAAATCAAAAGTATTATTGTTAAGAATATTAACTTTTAGTCTAAAAAGAGGGCTTTCTTTAACATCAAAGTAATTTAGAATTTCTTCTCTCATTATACTTTTGCTATCTTTAGCAGTAAAGATTTTATAATCTAGACGAAGATTACTATTTATTACAACGTGCCATATATCATCTTTACTGATAATAAATTCGGCTCTTAGTAATTCATGCCTTGCTATCAATATTTTCCATGCACTGAGAAACTTCTTTTCCTTAAAAACAGAATTTATTGGATATATAAAAACATCGTGATACGTTGTTTTATCAATTAATGACTCTATAATCATACCTGCTTGTAAATAGCTGGCCGGGTATATATCATCTACGTCTTTATTAAAGGAAAACTCATCAAAACTGACTAGACTATATGGCTTATAGGATTCTTTAATAGAAGATTTGCTAGTCAATTTAATGCATTTTAACATTTCTAGTAAAGATTTAGACCTATATAAATCTGCAACACTTAATTCATAACCAATATATTTCTTAATATTATTTACAAGTCTTATAGCAAGAATACTATCGCCACCCAATCTAAAGAAATTATCATTTACACTGATTGTATCAGCATTTATTCGTAACGTTTCAGCCCAAACCTTGCACATTTCAACCTGCAAATCACCTTCTGGTGCTAAAAAATCACGTTTTTCACTGCTATTTATCAAAATACTATATTCTTGAAGAGCTTTCCTATCTAATTTGCCATGAGAGGTAATAGAAAAATTATCCATATATATTAAATTTTTAGGAATCATGTACTCTGGCAAATTTCTTTCAAGATAGTTTAGTATTTTATTTTCATCTAATTTATTTTTAGCTACATAATAACCTATTAATTTTTTTGAAATTACTTCACCTTTATCATCATATAAATCTTCAACTAAAACTGCAGCTTGTTGTATTCCTTCATACTCAAGTAGCACTGACTCTATTTCTTTTAATTCAATCCTATATCCCCTGATTTTTACCTGAAAATCATCTCTTCCTATGTAATCTATATTTCCATCAGGCATCCATCTAGCTAAATCTCCAGTATGGTATATTATATTGTTTAGATTTTTAATTTTATCATCATCACTTTGATACAAATTTGGCACAAACTTCTTCTTTGTAAGAGTGTCATTATTTAGGTACCCTCTTGCTAAACCTATTCCACCAATATAAAGATCACCTATTGAACCTATCGACATGGGCCTTAGCTTCTTATCTAGAATATAAGCCGTTGTATTAGCTATTTGTTTTCCTATAAGGACCTTATTATCCTCTTTATTACAATAATAAAATAAAACATCAACGGAAGCTTCTGTTGGTCCATATAAATTATGACATTGTATGTTAGGAAAAATTCTAATAATCTCTTGTACATCATTAATTTTTAGTTCTTCACCACTACAAAAAAAATGCTTTAAACTTTGTGCCATTTGATTAATTATCTTAGTATTTGCACCTATTAAATACATAACAAAAACACTAAGCATTGATGGAACAAAGTGTATATATGATATTTTATTATCTATAATAAGATTAATAATTTTTATAACATCTTTATTGTCATCAGAGCTTGATAATACAAGGGTGGCACCAAATGATATTGGTAAAAAAATTTCCCAAAGAGAAACATCAAAAGTAAAAGGAGTTTTTTGTAATATTCTGTCCGTGGCACTTACTGGATATTCATTATTCATCCAAATAATTCTGTTAATTATTCCTTTATGCTCTATCATTACACCTTTGGGCCTCCCAGAAGTTCCAGATGTGTATATGACATAAGCAAGATCATTAGGCGAAACAATTACATCTAAGTTAGATAGCTTATATTCTTTAATAGATTCTATAAAATCCTCATTATCAATAGATACAATAGTTTGATCAGTCAAAAATTGTTCTAATTTATTTTGGTATTTTGAATTAGTAAGAATTAATTTTATATTAGCATCATCAATTATGTATTTAGTCCTTTCATCTGGATAATGTGGATCAATTGGAGCATAAGCAGCACCAGACTTTAAAATTGCTAAAATACCAATTATTGCATTTTCACATTTATCCATGCAAATACCAATCAGTGTATTGTTAGTAATTTTATAATTGTTACATAAATATGACGCTAATTCTGTTGATTTTTGATCAAGATCCTTATAAGTAATTTCTTTCTCTTCAAAAATTAAAGCCGTATCGTAAGGTGTTTTTATCACCTGTTTTTCAAAAAGACTATGTAAACTCTTATAAGAAGGATATTCAATAAAAGTTTTATTCCAGTCATATAAAATCTTCTGCTTTTCTTTTTCACTCAACAAACTTAGCTCAGATATGTTTTTTTCAGGAAATTGGAGTAGAATCTCAAGCATATAAGTAAAATAATCTACTAGTTTATCTACTAAATGCTGAGAAAACATAGAAATTTTATACTCAAAAGCACATTCAATATTTATTTGATCTTTTGAGTAGTATAAACCAAAGTTACCAACAGATTCTTGAAAATTTTGTTCGATGGGTTTAGATAAAATGTTTCTTAAATCCAAGGATTGAGAAAAAGAGACCTCACTTATAACCCAATCATAAATATTACTGTAGCTTGTATTAACCTCTTGAGTCAATATTTCCAAAAGATTCACACATCTAAATTTATTCTCACATTTTCTCTGCTTAGCGACAGAATGGACTATTTCAAGAAATGAATTATTTTCTTCAATATTTTTGATAAATGGCATTACATTTGCTCCAAAACCAAAATATTCAAGGTTTTTATCATACCTTGGTCTCATGTTAGCAGGATATAAGACTAATGCATTTGAGTTATGAAAATACTTATCTATAAATATCTTAAATGAAGCCAGCATAACATTAAATACAGACGTATTATGAGTTATGGCAAAATCTCTGATATGGTGTGATAAATTTTTATTTAGTGAAAATTTCCTACGTTTACCTTCATGAATATTATGTATTACGCTATTTGAATTTAGAGCATTATGCAGATATTTGAGGGTTTTAAATTTTTCTTTCCAATAATCTATTTCATTTAATCTTGCTAGCTGCTCGTTATGAATATAGTCTAAAAATGACTCTTGTGACAAGAAATTGGAGTCAGTATTAACTGTATTATTATATATTTGTGATAAATATTTTGTGAACATATATATTGAGGTATCATCACAAAATATATGATGCAGTCTAATTATTAAAATATATTGATTCACTCCATATTCAATAATAAAATACTGGAAAATTGGGGGTTTTGTTGTGTTCAGAGGCACAGAAATTATCTCCTGCCTTATGATATTTGCTTCATCTACACCTTCACAGTTTATTTTTTTAAATTTTTGCTCTAATTCATTTTCAAAAACTTGATAAGGTATAGAATTTTCCTCCACTATATATGCTCTCAATACATCAAATCTTTTAATGCATTCATTCAGTGCATGATTGATTTTTTTGATGTCAAGCGGACCATTTAAATTATACTGAATATTTATTGTATAGTATGTACCTTGAGGATTCTTCAACCACGGGTGTAATTACAAATATAGGTGAATGCGGCATTAGGAATTCTAGACACCTCTTGTAAAGGAATGTATAAGAAATATTTTTTAAAGTGCATTACCTCAATTTATAGCAAAATTAATTATTTTATACTGTTAATTCATAATAATTTATATTTTTATACCCTCTAAATAACCGGCAACTAGGGTATTTATAAAAATGCATCTTTTTTAATAACCGCCGTTCTTATCGTATAATAACTTATTTAACGATAACATATTTTATTTATGCAGCTTTGTTGTATAATAAAATCTCCTTTGCATCATCTAATGTAATATCTGCTTTTTTTAGATTATTAAAATCATATATACCTAGTAAATTAATATGTCTCCAAGTAATGATAGAACCGTGCTTTATAATATCTATTATCTCCTTTCTTTTTTCTGGGTCACAGCGCATAATTAGTTTTGTAAGCATCAAATAATTCCATAAGATAATTAAATTTTGTATTATCATTTTACATTGCACTACTATTTCTTGATCCTCTGTTATACTCTGTGTAAATTCTTGGTTATTAGCAAAAAATATTATTGAAGAAAACCTATTAGATAACTCTCCTTTATTTAATTGTTTCTCTATTTGCTGCCTTAACTCTACATTATCAATGTACTTTAAGATAAATATGGATTTTATTATTCTACCAAATTCTTTAAGTGCTTCATGTAATTGATGTTGTTTTGCATAAGAACTTAACCTACGTAAAATCCTAGAAGCTTGTGTGTTTCTGAGTTTAATTGTTACTATTAATCTTAAAATGCTATCCCAGTTTTCTTCTATTACTGAGGTTTTGATATATCTTGCTGGTAAAACAGGAGTTTTGTGTTGCGCCTTGAGTATTTGCTTAGTACTTTTATTAAAAGCAAATATACTTTGTGCGGCAATATTTTTGATACGTGGAGCAAAATCTACTCCTATTAAATAGCATATAGCAAAGATTATTTCTGTATATCCATGTGTATCGGTAGAATGGGTATCTATATTCATGTCCGCATTACATAATAATCCATCTATTACATATCCTGCATCACGTTCTGAACTGCTAAAGATAGTTGTATAAAACAACATCTGCCTTTCATCTAAAAAAGTATAAACGCTACTACCATGATTTTGGCCAAAATACTTAAATGAAAAATTTGCATTTAAGGATTCAGCCGATACCACAAATTTTTTAGCATCCCCAGAACTATGAAGTAACTCTTTATCCTTTAAAAAAAGTGTTGGTAACCATAACTTACTCATAAATTGTATAAAACTTTTATTTATTGTACTTAAATTTTCTACTGTAAAATACCAATTTACTGTATTATACAATGTATTATAATTGATTCCTTTCGATGTATTTGATAATCTATGTAGTCCCATATTAGTTCCTAATCCGAAAATTCCACCATAAAATATTTCTTTAGCAGGTTTTTTGCTTATGTTCTTGACCTTATAATGCTTAAAGCACTCAGTAAAACTCAATATCTTATCTATTTCTGAAAAAATTTCCAAAACAGATTTATATTCATTTTTACTCAATAATGAAGAAATTTTATCATGCTCTCCTCTTTCTACTTTTGGTGTATGTAGTATGAATCTTCCGTTCTTATGAAATCTTATAAATTTGTTTGTTTTATCGGTTATATTACAATTTGTAATATAATATTGTTTTTCTAATATATCTTTTAATTTTAATAACAAATCTTTAATCTTTTTAAATTTTCCAACACCAGCTCTTTCTATAAGTGTCTCCTTCTCTTTTTCCCATACGTCATCTGATATTAAATAGGCTTCTATTGGGAGAAATTTATAAGAATTAAGTAAATTAACTTCTCCACTTTTTATAGCGTCAGATATTTTTGTCAATAGTACTGCTTTATATAGCGAAACATTGAATTGATCGTTAGTTTTTCCAAAAATAAGTTTCTGTTCTATGTTAGATAAAAATTTTCTAGGGGAAGTACTATTAATATCTCCTTTCTTCTTTTGATAATCTACAATAGCTTCCATTAGGTTACTAGATTTAGTTTCTGGATTAAATTCTACATAACGTACTATATCAGCAACTCTATTTTGGATTGTTCTAGAAAAACTTTCTAATACTTTGTAATATTCTGAGTTACTTAGTTCATGTAGTATTTCTTTTTCTAATTCTTGATATTTTTTTAACTCCTCTGTAGTTATTTGCTCACCTAATATACTTTGAAGTATAGTGATTTTTTCAGCATCCGTTAACTCTTTTAAAAATACTATTTTTCTAATTTTTTCTATACTTTCTTCTGATCTTTTAAAACCTTCTATTATAGATTGAGTTTTTTTATTCTTTTCCTCATTTTTATCTATTATTTTTTCTTCAATAGCTTTTTCAACTTTGTTTAATCTCTCTTGAGTGGAACGCAATAGTATATTTACCAGTGTATCTTGCCATGTGCAATATTGATAATTTATAAACGCAGCAAGATAAAGATAAATCTTATTAGGATTATTAAGTGTACTAAGTTGTTCTATTCGTGCTTTTATAACCCATATAGCATAATACTTTGTTGCTTCAGGGGATAAATCTAATGATTTTATTAAAGGCTCTAATTCCTTAAATAAATTTTTTACAATTAAAAACCCTCTGATACTTTGTTTTATATTTTTTGGTCTTAAAGACTGATTTATGTTTTTGAGCCTTGCAACTAAATTTCTCGCATAAACTCCCTTACTATCATTTTTATCTAACAACGCATCTAATACTTCCTTATGTTCTTCTGTAATATTTATTTCTATTTTCTTGAGTGATTGAAACTCAAAAAGATTAAATGATTCTGTTATCATTTTAGCAAATACCCTGTAATTAGGCAGTTCTATTTTTTTTGATGTTAAGAAATCTATAGCTGCAAAAAATATATTACGAGGGTGCATTTGTTGTGATGCCATATGATTTAACTCTACTTTTAACAAATCTTCATTGCTACTAAAAGAAGTAAAGCCACTTATAGATAATATTAATCTTTTATGTTCTCTATATGTACGCTCCTTATAATCACTTATAGCTACCTCTCTATATCCTAATAATTTACTTATAAATATAATATCTTTTTTCTTATAATCCTCTTTTTGAAAAAATCTTTTTGTTGCTTTAAAATAACCATATTGTAATAATAAACCTGCTTTTGCTTCTGGCTTTCTAATTTGATATAGTAATTCCTGAAGTATAGGTTCTTGTTTAAAATACTTTTGTTGCTCATTAATGTTAAATATAGGAGGTTTGTCAAAGCTCATAGCTTGCTTAGGTGGGATTATCTCTATTATTTGCATTACTCTTCTTCCCCTATTAATTCGACTGCTTCTTGCAAATCATTAAAAGAGGGTGTGCAATATATTTTAGTAATATCTAAGCTTTCATGTCCTGCTAAAAATGCTACTTTTTCTAATCCTACCCCCATATCAACTAAATTTTTACAAAAACTATGTCTTAGTTGGTGTGGAGTAACATTTTTTAAATTACTACCTTTCACAATCTTTTTTAACATTAATTGTACTCCTCTTGGAGTTAAATTACCTCTTTGTCCTTTAAATATTCTACTCTCTTTACCAATATTATCTGTATAGCCTATACTCAAAAAGGAATTACGACAATCTTTGTTTAATGGCATTTCTCTCGTTTTATCTCTTTTACCTAATTTCACTATTATTTTTCCTTTTCTCTCGCTTATAGTTATCATATCCCATGTTAACTCACATAACTCATTCACTCTTAAGCCTGTATTTAATAATATTTTTATAATTGCAACATTTCTTTTATTGGCAGTTTGTTCTACTTTTCTTTGTAATTCGTTTTGTTCTAATCTATCTAACCACTTAAATCCCACCTTTAATTCTTTTACATTTTTTGGTGTGGGAATATTATATTTTATCTTTTTTGTTCGTACCCCCCAGCTTATGAACGCCTTTATACTAGCTATATGTCGATTAATTGTTTTAGGTTTTTTATTTTTAATTAATTGTTTTTTGTATAATCTTAAATCTGTAGGGGTGATTTTATCTAATATTAATTTTTCATTATTAGCTTTTAGAAACCATTTTGCAAAACTATTTAAATCAGATTGATAATTTTTTATTGTATTCTCACTTTTTTCATTTGCTTTTAAATACTCTAAAAATTTATCAATTATATTCATAAGTTATTATACGATAAGTTTTTTATTAGATAATCTAGCCTAATCTATATCTTATACGATGACTCAGCCTAATAGTCAATATATAATGCCAATTATACGATATGATTTAAAAAGGAGTATTGTTTTAAGCTTGTCGCTATATAATATATTATACGCTTAATATTATAAATATCCAATAATAACATAACTTTATATTCGCCTATTATCCTTTTATTGAAGAAATATAAAAATATAGGTCATTATAGGTAATATCATAAAAATAATTAATTCCACTATAAATAGAGGTGTTACCTTTAAAAAATTTCTTCCTGTAACTCACTTTAAATGCAGTATACAGAATTCCTAATACCAGATTTGTCTATATTTGTAATTATACCCAATTTTGAAAATATTAATAATATTGAGAGCTTAATAAGCAGAGTGATTAATTGGAAGATAATAAGAGATAATTATGAAGGAATGATAGAGTATGCTGTAGCATTAAAATTGAAAATAACAGAGCCCGAAGCGTTATTAAAAAGATTCACAGCTAATAATTTGCAACATCCAGTATATCAAGCATTACAGGAGTTAGGAAGGATAATAAAAACTATATTTACATGCAAATATTTAATCTTTGAAGAATTAAGAATAGAAATACATGAGGGGTTAAATGTGGTTGAAAGATGGAATAGTGTTAATGATTTTATATATTATGGTAAGAAGAGTACTATATCTAGTAATGAGCCAGTTATTCAAGAAATATCAATATTATACCTACATTTATTACAAGCAGCATTGGTATATATGAATACATTAATGTTGCAAAAAGTGTTAGAAGGTAATCATTGGCAAAATAAGTTAACAATAGAGGATAAAAGGGCATTATCACCATTATTTTATAATCATATAAATCCTTACGGAACTTTTAAATTAGATATGAATGAGAGGATGGAAATATGAATGAAAGAACTATGACAATAAAAGAGAAGGCGCAGAAAATAGCAAGATCTTTAAAAAAAGAAAATCCAGATTACTATTATTTAAAAGAATTATTTAAAAATATTAGAAATGAGTTAAATATAAAAGTAGAAAAGCAACCAAAGCACTTACCCTATGTTCCTATAGAAGAGGGAATAAAAAGGTATTATAAGGTAGTATTTGAATCAGAAAATATGCAAAATGTACTGATAATAAAAACACTAATATATACAGGAGTACGAGTAGGAGAGTTGGTAAATATAAAAATAGAAGATGTAGATTTAGTAAATTGCAATATAAGAATAAATAATGGTAAAGGTAAAAAAGATAGAGTAGTGCCTTTCCCAGAAGCATTTAAAGAAGTGCTAGCCTTACATATAGACAGTAATAAAAAGAAAAAGGCGACGTACTTATTTGAATCATCATGGAAAAAAGGATATAGTGTAAGAGGAATACGCAAAACAGTAACTCAATACTCTAAATTAGCAGGAATGAGTAGATCGTTATCCCCACATAAATTACGGCACTTTTTATTTACATGGATGAAAAAACAAGGAATTGACGATGCCTTAATACAACCTTATTCAGGCCATCAAAGCAGACAATCATTAGAAGTATATTCTAAATTATCTATAACTGAAGCTCAAAAAGAATATGAAAAAGTTATTAAGCATTTCCCTATATAAAGTTCCCTTTTTTATATTACAAAAAAACATCATTTTGCCATTTTAACACGTTCTCTAACCTTAGGCCTTTTACCACTTGCATATTCTTCATAAATATTTTTTGGATTTACTCCGGCTATTATTAAAGCATCTTTTTGCATATCAATATTCTGACTTCCGTCAGATTTTGAAACTCTAGCATATCCTATTAACATATTTTTTCTAATTACTTTATGTAGTATAAACGAACGTTTGCACTACCTTGCAAAATCACAACCAAATCATCTTAAAATTAGTAGCATATATCGTTATATAATCTATATAGTACAAAAGATGTCATGATAATAATGTACTACATCCATAACGATTGCAAATAAAATTTTCAAATTATAAAAAAGTAAGAAACTATTATGAATATTTGATTTTTTTACTGAAAAACCTAAAACTGCACATCTTAATTTTTCCACATCAACCTAAATAACAGCTTTATAGCAATTCGCTATCACTCTTTTTTCATTAATGTTGGAAATTACCCTATATGTAATATTCTAAAAATTTCCAGAGCTACTTTTTATAGATATATTGCAATACCCGACAAAGATATTTCCTTAGCGTAACTTTTCGTTCCGTTGATTGTCATACCCCAATTATCTTATCATATAATTTAACCGAATGCCATTGCCCTCAGCGCAGCTACCTTAAGACATGTCCTTTTTCTTAAGAAGAACATCACAAATTACTTCTTCCTTTTCTAATATATTACCATGATGTGCATCACTTACATTAATAACATTTAAACTCGAAGCACCTCGTACAACTGTATCTATATTATTATATTTAAGCTTCAATATGTGTTGTTCTGTCTTTTTTGCATCCTGATTAAGAGTAAACCTTGTATCTTCACACATCGCTTTAAATAATATAACTTTCGTATCCTGCAAAGAATAAGTCGCACGTTGCTGACCAAACTTTCCTTCTAATTCTAATACTGAGACAGCTTTTTCTATATAAAACACATCATGGCCTTCTGATATCATATGATCCCTAAACTTCTTTTTTTCCTCTTCAATATTAATCGAACTTACTTTAGAGAACAGAAATTCATCTGATAACGCTGTATCCAATAAATAAACATTTATTGCTCTAATATTCCTACGCTCTAATATACTTGCTATCTCAAGCGCCAATTGTCCACCTAATGACCAACCAAATAAATTATATATCTCTTGTTTTGTATTTGTCATTGTTTTTTCTATATGAGATAAATAGTACTCTGCTAGTTGATTTAAACTCTGTATTTTAGTTTCATTATACAAATTGTAAGAGTCTACCCCATAGCAACTAAATTCATTGCTTAACCTATTAGCTAAAGATACATATACTTCACATCCTCCTGTACCAGGATGAATCATAAACAAATTTTGTTTGCTGTATGTATCATTAAGCTTTACGATAGTTTGATACTTGTTCCTAGATTGCATAATCCTCGAAATAAAAGCCTCAGGAGTTCTATTGATATAAATATCTGTAATTTTCAGATTGGAATTATAAATGTTATTCAATTTACTGGCTAATTTTATAGCAGTGACGCTGCTTCCACCTAATTTAAAAAAGTCATGCTTCAAGCCTATTTTACCTGAGTCTATCTCCAAAAACTCTGCCCATATTTTTATTAACTGAATTTCAATATGGTTACGCGGAGCAATATACTCATCTATCAAAGTTAAATCAACTTCCGGTAGTGACTCTCTGTCAAACTTACCATTAGATGTTGTTGGAAAACTATGAACCCACATTACAATATGCGGAACCATATAATCTGGAAGCTTGCTTCGCAAATATTGCAAAATCTTCTCATCTTTAAATTTGCTATCTGATGTGTAGTAAGCTATCAAATATTTCACACCAGCTTGTTCTTTTATAACCACAACAGAATGATTTACTCCTGTAAAATTAGATAACGCAGACTCTATATCTCCTAACTCTAACCTATACCCGCTAATCTTATGCTGTGAATCATCTCTGCCAATATACTCTAAAATACCTCCTGGCATCCATCTCACTAGATCTCCAGTTTTATATATTCTACCAAAGTCAATATGTTCAATGAAAGCAGATTCTGTTTTTTCTATATCATTCCAATAATTTAATGCAACTCCTTCACCTCCAATATATAACTCTCCTTGTACACCAACTGCACAAGGTAAATAATCCTTATTCAACACATAGGTTTTTTGATTTGGCAATGGTATACCATAAGGAATGCTTTTCCATTCTTCTTTAACTTCGCCTACCTCATACCATACAGACCAAATACCACATTCTGTTGCTCCTCCCAAACTTACTAGAGTTGCAGTGTTAATCCATTCTTTTAATCTTATTGGCAGAGTTAAAGGTATCTTATCTCCGCTCAACAAAAATAATCTGATATTTGCTTTTATTGATTGTGATTTACTTACTAATAAATCGGCTAATTGAGGCACTGTATCTCATAATGAGATCTGATAATTAAACAACAACTCTCTCCAATGTTTGGGGTCTTTTATGCTATCTTGTTTTGGAAATATAATTGTTCCACCAACAGCAAGTAACCCGAATATATCATATACTGACAAATCAAAGCTTAGATCTGAAAGTGCTAATATTTTATCATCATGTGATACTTTATATTTATTATTCACTGCAATAATAGTATTCATAGCAGCTTTATGAGTAATCGTTACTCCTTTCGGTTTCCCTGTTGATCCCGATGTAAAAATCACATAAGCGATGTAATTAGAAGTCATCTTGGGAATAAACACATCTGAAAGTGTTTTTCTGAGTTGAGTATTAGTATAAATTTCTGTTAGAACATCTTCGATTACTATCAATTGATATTTAGCACTCAAATATTTTTGTATTTCTTTTTTTTGATATTGCAATCGAGAGATTAATAATAAACTCACTTCACCTTGTTGTAAGACATCATCTAATCTGTCTACTGGCCAATCTACATTAAGTGGCAAATAAGCATATGACGATTTCATAATTGATAATGTTGAAACGGCTTGATTATAACCTTTTTCACTAAGTACCCCTATTAATTTACTTGGTTTATTTGTGTAGTAAGTTATGTATTCTGTAAGGAAATCCACATCACTTAAAAGAGCTCCGTAGGTATACTGACGTGACGTAGCTTCGTCTATAACCGCTATCCGATCTAATGATTTCTGCGCCTGAGTTTCAAAAGCACTACAAAGTGTAATACTATCTTCATATGCTTGAGATGTATTATTCCACTCTTTTATAACTCTATCATAATCTGACTTAAGTAGTTCTACAGGCGTATTAGAGTTTTCTAATATGTTAAACAAACACTCTTTATAGTACTGAATAAAATAATCTAAATACTCCTTAGTTACATAGGTGTCATGCGCATTTATTCTTATCGAAAGAAATTTATCTGCATATTGAGATACGTTAAAGATAATAGGAATGTTAGTTTTCTCATACCCGGTAATAGAATTTATTTGATCCAAACTATCATTAATGGCATGAAAATTAGTGTAGTTAAAAACAAAATCAAATATTTCTTGATGAAAAAATTCTTTAATATTTGAATAAGGAAAAAATTGATATTTCTGTAACGCAAGTCTTGAATCAAATAATTTTACTAACATCTCTTTAATATTTTTATGATCTTTTAAATTAAATCTAAATGGAATAGTGTTTAAAAATAGACCAAATAACTTATCCCCATCTTCTTTTGCTAATCTATTATGCACAACCAACCCAATTGTAATGTCAGAGTTATTGGTGAAATATGATAGCGCCTTTAAATAAGCAAGTAAAAATATGCTATCAACACTTATCTTCAGTTCCTTTGCTAATTTATGCATTAACACAACATGTTTACTCTCTAGATCATAAGTTGCAATATAAACAGTATCCTCAGATTTTGCGTTATCAAACTTCCATCTAGCATTAGTTACAATAATATCTTTTAAGTAATTTTTCCAAAATTCAGCATTGTCAAGATTATTTACTGCAGATAATTCTTCTCTTATAAATTCTCCATAACGTAAATTAAGTCTTTTAGATTGCAACTCACCATCAACGTATCTTGAAAGAAATTCATTCATCAAAGTGGCCATACTCCACCCTTCAGCAATTGCATGATGATATGAGAGAATTAAATCAAAACTCTTACCCGTATCGTTAATTGAAAATCTAATCATATTTTCATTAGAGGAATCGAAATAATTAACTTTCTCTTTTTCCATTAATTCTACGCTACTGCAGTCCGTGTGTACTACATAGTTTATGATAGCTTTTTTATGGATCATAATACTCCAACCAGCATCGTCGTTTTGAATAAACTGGGCTCTCAATAATTCATGTTTATTAAATAATTCATTCCATATGTCTAAAAATCTTTCTAGATTAAATGAAACTTTCAAAGAATAATTAAAGACGTCATGATACGTAGTTCTATCAAGTAGTGATTCTAAAATCATTCCTGTTTGTAATTGACTTGCTGGATAAATGTCTTCAAATTTACCTGAATCAATTTGCAATTTATATTTTTCTGAATCAACTAGGCTAAACGGTAAATAAATCTGACCAACTTTGTTTTCAGCTACACGTTCAGATAGCAAATTACTTAAACTTATAATAGTTCTTAACGTGAATATATCATTAACTCGAATCTGACAGTTAAATGCTTGGTTAATTTTATTTACTATTCTTATCACTAAAATACTATCTCCCCCTAACCTAAAGAAGTCATCATTTATTCCTACTTTCTCTTCCTCCAATCCTAGTACTTCTGCCCAGATCTTACACATCACTTTCTCTTTTTCATTCCTTGGAGCTATATAATTCTCTTTATCTTCAAATTCTGGATCGGGCAAGAACTTCCTGTCTAACTTCCCATTATTAGTTACTGGCAACTCTTCTAGCTTCACTAAAATATTTGGTACCATGTACTCTGGTAATTTTGTTTTTATATAAGTCAATATTGATCCCTCATCTAAGTTCTTTTTTGATACATAATATCCCACCAAATAACTGGTCTCTTCACCTCGCTCTTTAGAAATTACTACAGATTGATCTATTCCTTCATAACTTGATAATACTTCTTCTATCTCTCCTAACTCTATCCTATAGCCTCTTATCTTTACCTGGAAATCATTTCGGCCTATGTATTCTATCTTGCCATCCGATGTCCATCTTGCTAAATCTCCTGTTTTGTATATTCTGCTGTCTAATTGATCTTTACTGGAAAATGGATTTGCTATAAAACTTGCTGATGTTAAATCTGCTCTATTCAAGTAACCTCTTGCTAACCCTACTCCGCCTATGTACAACTCACCTATTGCACCTACTGGTACTGGATTTAAACTAGCACTATCTAATATATAGATGGTTACATTATCTATCTGATTTCCTATATATACGGCTTCTATATCTTTGCTATTACAATCATAATACGTTACATCTATTGATGACTCAGTAGGCCCATATAAATTATGAACTCCCACTTTCGGTAATAACTCATGACACTTAGTCACTTGAGACAAATTAAGTCGCTCTCCGCTACAAAAAATATAACGTAAACTTTCAAATGGCTCTTCTATACTACCCAGAAATACATCTAACATCGATGGCACAAAATGCGTTATTGTTATACGTTCCCTTTCTATTAAATTACTTAAATATTTCAGATCTTTTTGTCCTTCTGACTTTGCTAATACTACGCTTCCTCCATACCAATTTGCCCAAAATAATTCCCATACTGATACATCAAATGTATAGGATGTCTTCTGTAATATTTTATCATTACTACTTAGACCATATTCATTATTCATCCAGTTAATCCTATTTACTATTCCTGTATGATTTAACATCACGCCTTTAGGATTACCTGTTGTTCCTGATGTATATATTACATAGGCTAAATTACTACTATCTCCTTGTGCAACTGGATTGTTAACTGAATAATCTGATAAAACTTCTGAAAATGATTTTGTAGCTATTGAGATAACCTTCTGATCTTCAGCAATAGTTTTCAATCTTTCTTCATAAACTTCGCTTGTAAATAATATACGACTATTTGTATCTTTTAATATGTATGAAATTCTTTCATCTGGATATGAAGGATCGATAGGAACATAGGCTCCTCCTGCTTTTAATATTCCTAATATTCCTATAAGCATGTGCTCACTACGATCTAAACATAACGTTACTAATGTCTCTGGCTTTACTCCATGCTCTTCTCGCAGATAATGAGCTAATTGATTTGATCTGGCATTTAACTCTGAATATGTTAATTGTTTGCCATCATATACCAGTGCTACTCTATCTGGGCTTCTCAATACCTGTAGCTCTAATAACTCTTGAATTGTTGTATCGCTCGGATAAATTTTGCTTGTTTCATTATATTTATAAATCACTTCATCATATTGATCCTGAGACAAATAACTTAAATGTCCTAGAACACCATGACAATTAATACATACCTTCGCTAATAAATCCCGCATTAACATCAACACATTCTTTATAGCATCGATATCAAATATCAAACTTTCATACGCTAGTTTTATTTCTACACAACCATCCATTTCAATTGCCATAATCCTTATCGGATAATCTACTTTCTCAACTCCTTCTCTGAATTTGATTTTAAGTATTTCTTGTTCTTGATTTTCTACACTTGGGTAATTTTCATATATAAACAGATTATTAAACAATCGCTCCCCATGCTTTTGCAATCCAGACAAGTTTATGTTACTTCTCTCGTTAATCTCATTAATACTTGCTTGCATGTCTTTGAGAAGAGATAGTATGTCTCTTCTCGCTTTTTTACTGTGATCTACTATAAAAGGTAATGTATTAATATATAGACCTACTGATTTTTCAATTCCATCTATAGGTAAATTTCTTCCTGACACCACTGTACCTACAACAGTTTGTTTGTTATATCCGTAAATATGCAAAATAGTGTGCCATACAAACTGCAGTAAAGTGTTAAAGGTAAAACCTTCTGTTTTAATTAATGTTTTTAGTTGTGCGTACAATTCATCTTTGACTACTAAGATCTCTTCTTTTACGACTTGTATATTTTTATACTCATTAATATTAATATTTTTATGCTTGCTTGATAACAACCATTTCAAATTAATTTGCTCTTCTAAACGATTAACGGGTATAATTACAAATATAGACAAATCTGGTATTAGGAATTCTGTATACTGCATTTAAAGTGAGTTACAGGAAGAAATTTTTTAAAGGTAACACCTCTATTTATAGTGGAATTAATTATTTTTATGATATTACCTATAATGACCTATATTTTTATATTTCTTCAATAAAAGGATAATAGGCGAATATAAAGTTATGTTATTATTGGATATTTATAATATTAAGCGTATAATATATTATATAGCGACAAGCTTAAAACAATACTCCTTTTTAAATCATATCGTATAATTGGCATTATATATTGACTATTAGGCTGAGTCATCGTATAAGATATAGATTAGGCTAGATTATCTAATAAAAAACTTATCGTATAATAACTTATGAATATAATTGATAAATTTTTAGAGTATTTAAAAGCAAATGAAAAAAGTGAGAATACAATAAAAAATTATCAATCTGATTTAAATAGTTTTGCAAAATGGTTTCTAAAAGCTAATAATGAAAAATTAATATTAGATAAAATCACCCCTACAGATTTAAGATTATACAAAAAACAATTAATTAAAAATAAAAAACCTAAAACAATTAATCGACATATAGCTAGTATAAAGGCGTTCATAAGCTGGGGGGTACGAACAAAAAAGATAAAATATAATATTCCCACACCAAAAAATGTAAAAGAATTAAAGGTGGGATTTAAGTGGTTAGATAGATTAGAACAAAACGAATTACAAAGAAAAGTAGAACAAACTGCCAATAAAAGAAATGTTGCAATTATAAAAATATTATTAAATACAGGCTTAAGAGTGAATGAGTTATGTGAGTTAACATGGGATATGATAACTATAAGCGAGAGAAAAGGAAAAATAATAGTGAAATTAGGTAAAAGAGATAAAACGAGAGAAATGCCATTAAACAAAGATTGTCGTAATTCCTTTTTGAGTATAGGCTATACAGATAATATTGGTAAAGAGAGTAGAATATTTAAAGGACAAAGAGGTAATTTAACTCCAAGAGGAGTACAATTAATGTTAAAAAAGATTGTGAAAGGTAGTAATTTAAAAAATGTTACTCCACACCAACTAAGACATAGTTTTTGTAAAAATTTAGTTGATATGGGGGTAGGATTAGAAAAAGTAGCATTTTTAGCAGGACATGAAAGCTTAGATATTACTAAAATATATTGCACACCCTCTTTTAATGATTTGCAAGAAGCAGTCGAATTAATAGGGGAAGAAGAGTAATGCAAATAATAGAGATAATCCCACCTAAGCAAGCTATGAGCTTTGACAAACCTCCTATATTTAACATTAATGAGCAACAAAAGTATTTTAAACAAGAACCTATACTTCAGGAATTACTATATCAAATTAGAAAGCCAGAAGCAAAAGCAGGTTTATTATTACAATATGGTTATTTTAAAGCAACAAAAAGATTTTTTCAAAAAGAGGATTATAAGAAAAAAGATATTATATTTATAAGTAAATTATTAGGATATAGAGAGGTAGCTATAAGTGATTATAAGGAGCGTACATATAGAGAACATAAAAGATTAATATTATCTATAAGTGGCTTTACTTCTTTTAGTAGCAATGAAGATTTGTTAAAAGTAGAGTTAAATCATATGGCATCACAACAAATGCACCCTCGTAATATATTTTTTGCAGCTATAGATTTCTTAACATCAAAAAAAATAGAACTGCCTAATTACAGGGTATTTGCTAAAATGATAACAGAATCATTTAATCTTTTTGAGTTTCAATCACTCAAGAAAATAGAAATAAATATTACAGAAGAACATAAGGAAGTATTAGATGCGTTGTTAGATAAAAATGATAGTAAGGGAGTTTATGCGAGAAATTTAGTTGCAAGGCTCAAAAACATAAATCAGTCTTTAAGACCAAAAAATATAAAACAAAGTATCAGAGGGTTTTTAATTGTAAAAAATTTATTTAAGGAATTAGAGCCTTTAATAAAATCATTAGATTTATCCCCTGAAGCAACAAAGTATTATGCTATATGGGTTATAAAAGCACGAATAGAACAACTTAGTACACTTAATAATCCTAATAAGATTTATCTTTATCTTGCTGCGTTTATAAATTATCAATATTGCACATGGCAAGATACACTGGTAAATATACTATTGCGTTCCACTCAAGAGAGATTAAACAAAGTTGAAAAAGCTATTGAAGAAAAAATAATAGATAAAAATGAGGAAAAGAATAAAAAAACTCAATCTATAATAGAAGGTTTTAAAAGATCAGAAGAAAGTATAGAAAAAATTAGAAAAATAGTATTTTTAAAAGAGTTAACGGATGCTGAAAAAATCACTATACTTCAAAGTATATTAGGTGAGCAAATAACTACAGAGGAGTTAAAAAAATATCAAGAATTAGAAAAAGAAATACTACATGAACTAAGTAACTCAGAATATTACAAAGTATTAGAAAGTTTTTCTAGAACAATCCAAAATAGAGTTGCTGATATAGTACGTTATGTAGAATTTAATCCAGAAACTAAATCTAGTAACCTAATGGAAGCTATTGTAGATTATCAAAAGAAGAAAGGAGATATTAATAGTACTTCCCCTAGAAAATTTTTATCTAACATAGAACAGAAACTTATTTTTGGAAAAACTAACGATCAATTCAATGTTTCGCTATATAAAGCAGTACTATTGACAAAAATATCTGACGCTATAAAAAGTGGAGAAGTTAATTTACTTAATTCTTATAAATTTCTCCCAATAGAAGCCTATTTAATATCAGATGACGTATGGGAAAAAGAGAAGGAGACACTTATAGAAAGAGCTGGTGTTGGAAAATTTAAAAAGATTAAAGATTTGTTATTAAAATTAAAAGATATATTAGAAAAACAATATTATATTACAAATTGTAATATAACCGATAAAACAAACAAATTTATAAGATTTCATAAGAACGGAAGATTCATACTACATACACCAAAAGTAGAAAGAGGAGAGCATGATAAAATTTCTTCATTATTGAGTAAAAATGAATATAAATCTGTTTTGGAAATTTTTTCAGAAATAGATAAGATATTGAGTTTTACTGAGTGCTTTAAGCATTATAAGGTCAAGAACATAAGCAAAAAACCTGCTAAAGAAATATTTTATGGTGGAATTTTCGGATTAGGAACTAATATGGGACTACATAGATTATCAAATACATCGAAAGGAATCAATTATAATACATTGTATAATACAGTAAATTGGTATTTTACAGTAGAAAATTTAAGTACAATAAATAAAAGTTTTATACAATTTATGAGTAAGTTATGGTTACCAACACTTTTTTTAAAGGATAAAGAGTTACTTCATAGTTCTGGGGATGCTAAAAAATTTGTGGTATCGGCTGAATCCTTAAATGCAAATTTTTCATTTAAGTATTTTGGCCAAAATCATGGTAGTAGCGTTTATACTTTTTTAGATGAAAGGCAGATGTTGTTTTATACAACTATCTTTAGCAGTTCAGAACGTGATGCAGGATATGTAATAGATGGATTATTATGTAATGCGGACATGAATATAGATACCCATTCTACCGATACACATGGATATACAGAAATAATCTTTGCTATATGCTATTTAATAGGAGTAGATTTTGCTCCACGTATCAAAAATATTGCCGCACAAAGTATATTTGCTTTTAATAAAAGTACTAAGCAAATACTCAAGGCGCAACACAAAACTCCTGTTTTACCAGCAAGATATATCAAAACCTCAGTAATAGAAGAAAACTGGGATAGCATTTTAAGATTAATAGTAACAATTAAACTCAGAAACACACAAGCTTCTAGGATTTTACGTAGGTTAAGTTCTTATGCAAAACAACATCAATTACATGAAGCACTTAAAGAATTTGGTAGAATAATAAAATCCATATTTATCTTAAAGTACATTGATAATGTAGAGTTAAGGCAGCAAATAGAGAAACAATTAAATAAAGGAGAGTTATCTAATAGGTTTTCTTCAATAATATTTTTTGCTAATAACCAAGAATTTACACAGAGTATAACAGAGGATCAAGAAATAGTAGTGCAATGTAAAATGATAATACAAAATTTAATTATCTTATGGAATTATTTGATGCTTACAAAACTAATTATGCGCTGTGACCCAGAAAAAAGAAAGGAGATAATAGATATTATAAAGCACGGTTCTATCATTACTTGGAGACATATTAATTTACTAGGTATATATGATTTTAATAATCTAAAAAAAGCAGATATTACATTAGATGATGCAAAGGAGATTTTATTATACAACAAAGCTGCATAAATAAAATATGTTATCGTTAAATAAGTTATTATACGATAAGAACGGCGGTTATTAAAAAAGATGCATTTTTATAAATACCCTAGTTGCCGGTTATTTAGAGGGTATAAAAATATAAATTATTATGAATTAACAGTATAAAATAATTAATTTTGCTATAAATTGAGGTAATGCACTTTAAAAAATATTTCTTATACATTCCTTTACAAGAGGTGTCTAGAATTCCTAATGCCGCATTCACCTATATTTGTAATTACACCCCTCTTAGTTTGCTGTCAAAACCTATTGTTTTATCTGGGTGTGTAACAGAAGCTATTTTTTTATATGCATTCCTTAAGCCTTCATTACCAGATACTTCTACATTAATTGAATATTTAGTTACGAGCTTTTCCATTTCTTTATATTTATTTGGTATAAATAGTTTTCTTAAAAAGCAGTCCACATATTTTTCCACTTTTCCTAATACATTATTTTTATAGTCTTCCCTAACACTTTCACTAAATTTTTTAACTATTAGGTTAGAATTTCCTAGTAAATATTCTTTTTCTTCATGCTCAAAAGTTAATTTGTTTAGAGTTTTGATATTTGCACTTTTTATTATAAAATCAAATTCTAGTGCAGGAACAATATAAGCCTTATTAGGATCATCTAGTTTCATTACATCATATAGGAGTTCTATAGAATCTTTGAGCATTTTTTCACTATCATATTCCCTTATTTGTTGTATTTTGTTTTCTTGTAAAATTCTTACTAATTCTCTTTCAAAATATATAGCTGTTTTAATAATTTCTTTTATTAAATTTTTATTGATTATTTCAATAACTTCAGTATTTAAAGCAGTAGTATGTTCAGTTACTGATTTAAAAAATTTCGCATATTGATACATTACCTGACTAGGGTAGCGATAATCATCATTTAGCTCTACTGAAAATCTAGCATTTCTTAAAAAACATTTTTTTAAATTATTTTCGAAAGAATTATATAAAAGAGCAATACTAATAGGATATCTATTAAAACTATAAGATAAAAGGTCAAAATAATGCTCTTCTGTTATTATTAATTCAATGGCAACATTGCGACCAGAAAAAATAAATTCTTGTGCTTTATAATAAGTATAGGTATATACTTCTTGATAAGTTGGGATATTAGTAACTTTAATTATATTGGGTAAAGATCTTTGAATAAATTCAATTATTTCAATTTGATCGATGTTATAATTTTCTACTGCAATCTTAGAGCTATCTATAATTTTTAAAAAATCGAGGGGATTTAAAAAACTTTTGATTAAAGAAAATTTAGTTATAAATTCGTGATCATTATGATTATAAGCAGCTTTAACAATATTATGACAATAACATTCAGGCCATAAATCATCTAAGTTTATAGAATGAAAGCCAAATTTCTCCAAACATTTCAGTAAAGTGGTTTTTCCAGAAGATGAGGGTCCATTAATTAATAAAACTTTACCAAAATGTTGAGATGCTAATGCCCATTCTCTATATAAAATTCCGATAGTATTAAAATCTAAATAGCATCTTAATGTTTTAGAAATTATAACTGTTTTCATACTTCTTTAGTTTAAAACCCTTAATTTCCCTAACTATATATTTTGTATAACAATTTTAAAAGAATTTTATTATATATAATTGTTCAGTTTTATATTGATTCTATTATTAATTGCTCTTGTTCTAAAATATTGCCATGATGTGAATTTTTAACATTGATTAATTTTAGTTGTGTTATATTTTTAAGAACTTTATCTATGTTGTTATACTTAAGTTGTAATATATGCTTTTCGGAGTTGACCTGCACCCAAAAAATAAGACCGTGAAAATGAGAAAAATCTCATATAGAATAAATAATAAAAAAGGAGATTTTTATGAAAAAGACAAAGTTTACAGAAGAACAAATAACATTGGCGCTACATAGAGCACAAGAAAGCTAAGCCAAAAATTCTAAATTTTTCGCTTTTTTTATATAAAAGTGACTCAATTTTTCTAAAAATATTCTTCAGTAAATTTTTGATTCCTATAAAAAACAGCAGTTTTTATCCAGGCACTAGATAAATTCCATCTTGTATCGTATTGTGGTCTGAGACTCTGACAGAGCAGTAGTTGCTTGCCTTACCGCAACTACACATACCGCTTTCCATGTGAATAACCATGTCAGCCTCTGTGATGTACAAATATTTCGTTACCTCCTTATACCGTGAGATTTGATTCTACACTGCAGGCTACACTTTGTGTAGCCTGCATTTTCACCAGCTGTAATTTATCCACTTTGCCTAGCGCCATATTCATTATACGCCAGGAAACACCATGATTACACTCTTCATTTATGATAGCCCAGGAAGTGGCATGTACGCCAGCATATCTAGGTAATATAGAATCATGATAATTGATTGCAGAGAAACGTGGTAACTTTAATACACTTTGAGGCATCATGTTATAATTCACAACACTAAATAAATAATCAAAAGAGCCTTGAGATAAATTAAGTTGCTGAAATTCTTTTATAGAATTACAATACTTAATGTTATGTTTTATAGCCCACTCATAAGTTTTTTTACTTGGAGACACGATACCTAAAAGATTATGCCCATTTTTAATAATATGCGTCGCACATATTATACCTAAACTTGTCTCACTAATAATATAACAAGAAAATTTATATTTAATTTTATCAATAACCACTACAGATATATTAAAATAAGAAAATTTATAAAACGATATTACAGTTAAATTCTAAGTGCAAGCAATCTTGCTAACATAGAAATTATTTGAAAAATAATTTCTGCAGTTTGATTATTTATATCAAGTTTAGGATTATATTCTACAATCTCTAAAGCATTAAATTCTCTTTCTCTAAATATTATTGACAAATTATTTTTTAAATCTCTCCATAATAATCCATTAACGACTGAACAACCAGTTCCTGGAGCATCTTTAGGATCTATAGCGTCAATATCAATAGAAACACCAAAATAATTTGTGTTTTGTTTCACTATTTTGATTGCCTCTTGTAATATAGAATTTAAGCCCCTTTTTTTAACTTCATCCATATAAAAAACACGTACCTGCAACTTATCTAAAAAATCTTTTTCTGCTTTTTCAAAAGATCTAGCCCCTATTATTACTAAATTCTCAGGACAAATAAAACAACCAGAAGATAAATTAAAATGCGTAGTATTAGTCCCTAATAAAAATGAAAGAGGCATACCATGATAAGCTTTTGACATAGAGCTTTCAATAGTATGAGCATCCATATGCGCATCTATCCATATTAATCCATATTTTTTTTTGGCATTATAAAATTCTATAATTCTAGACCATGAACCAATTGCACAAGAATGATCGCCCCCTATTATAACTGGAAATTCTAACTTAGTATTAGTAAAAAAATTTTTAAGCACGTCTCTTAATTGCGTGATATTTTCAAATACAGACTGATAATTTTTACCTTGGTTACAAACTATTGAATTTAAATACGATGATGCTTTAACTTCAACTATACTATACCAATACGATTCAATATCAGAGGATTGCAATTTACTTGTAAGATTATAAACTTCTTTTAAATATATAGGGGCCATATTGGTTGAAAAATTTTGCGCACCTTGACCAAATGCAGAACCTATTAAAGCTATTTTATTAAATTTACTATATGCCATTACCATATTATATATTGATTTTAATAATGATTTTTACTTACCATTGTTACTTGAGATTTCCATAACTCAAAATAATAACCTTTATTATTTAATAATTCTTGATGTTTACCTTCTTCAACAATAACCCCTTGTTTTAAAACAATAATATGGTCAATAGATGTAATAGCAGCAAGTCTATGAGCAATAATAAGAAAAGTAGCATTTTTAGCTAACTTACTAATTGAATTTTGTATGTGTTTTTCAGTTATAAAATCAAGATTAGATGTTACCTCATCGAAAATGTATATTAAAGGTTTTTTTAGTAATAACCTGGCTATAGTTATTCTTTGCTTTTCACCTGATGATAAAGTTAAACCATTCTCTCCTATTACAGTCTCCAGTCCTAAAGGTAAATTGCTAATCATATCAGTTAATTGTACAGCTTTTAAAACATTGTTAATCTCTGTAGATGTAGCATTAAAATTACCATAACATAAATTATAATGTATTGTATTATTAAAAAGATTTAGATTTTGAGGAGTTATACCTACTAAATGAGTAAGAATATCAGAATGAATATCCAATATGTTGTGACCATTAATTAATATTTCCCCTGAATTAGGAGTATAAAATCGGAATAAAAGGTTAGAAATTGTAGATTTTCCAGATCCACTACCTCCTACCAAAGCAACAGTTTTATTTGGGAATAATTTAAAAGATACATTTTTTAAAATATTTTGTTCTTTATTAAAAGCAAAACTTACATTTTTAAATTCAACTATACATGATTTGGTATGTCTTTTTAAAGAAGTTCTACTATTAGGTTCAATTTGTGGGCTTAGTTTTAAAAGCTTAAATATATACTCCATATCTGTAAACCCTTTACGCATCTCTTTAAATATATAACCAAATAAAAATAATGGATTTGCAAACTGCAAAATATAACTGTTTATTAAAATAAAATCAGCAATTGATAAATGATTATATACTGTTTGTTGTCCAGCTATTAAGGTTATAACTACAATACATATCCCTATAATTAATATTTGCCCTAAACGCATGTAACAAGCTATTTTTTGTGCATGTACTGCACTATTTTCACGCTTACTAAGTAAATTTTTTACTTGCTTATTCTCATAATTGAAATTCCCAAAATATTTAATAAGTGAAAAATTTATAAGACCATCAACTATTAAAGCATTAGCTTTAAAATGATCTTGATTACTTAAATCTTGCGCTTCTGATATAAATTTTGCAAATACAATACTAAATATTATAAAAATAAATAAAGTGCCAATAAGTATTGCACCTAATAAATAACCATATAAATAATAAATAATTCCAGTCGCTATTATAATTTCAATAATTATTGGTATTATACTTAACAAAAATCCCCAAAGAATATTAGGAAATGCCTGGTAAGCTTTTTCTATATAGCTTATTGTTTCTCCTATTTTTTTACTTACATGAAAATGGTAAGGTAATTTATGTATGTGAGCAATTACTTCTTGGCATAAAAAATTAACACTTTTTTCTATAGCTTTTAATAACAAAAATTCTCTTAGTAAATTACACGCTTGCGCACTTATCCAAATAAAACAATATAAAAAAATAAAAAAAATAACTTGTGATGAAAAATTACCTAGATTTAAAGACAATAGCAGTATTATTTTTCTTAATACTAAAGGAAATATAATATTTAATACCATCATTACTACTGTAGATAGAACAAATATAATATACCGATTTCTTATATTAGAGCTACTTATCCAAATATAAGGTAATAACTTATTGATAAAATATATGCGTTGCTTAAAGCATGAATAAAAATTTAACAAATAATTATAAATCATTGAAGTTTAATACCACATTATTAATTTGATTGATTTCACTAAAAAATTAAAAATCATGCCCCATATCATTTATTTCAAAAGTTTTAAGTTCTAATGTATTATTTTTTATAGATAATTCAAAATCATAAAAATTCATGCTATCATTCACATGATGATCTATACAAATAACTAACGCATTGCTACTCTCTAAAGTTTCTTTTATTAATGATTGCATTTCAAATATAGCTTTTTGATGCAAACCTGTGAATGGCTCATCTAAAAGAAGTATTTTTGGGCTTTGCATTAATGCAGAAACCAACAAAACTTTTTTCTTTTGTCCGCCACTCAAAACATAATTCCAGTCTTTTTTTACATTCATAAAATTTTCTATATCACATTTTTCTTTTTCTATATTATTACTATTACACAAATCTAACTTTTGAAGCATTTTTAAAACCTTATAATATATTTCTTTATTTTCCTGCACCTTAATCAGTTGTGGATAATAAATTGCCTCTAGAAGAGTAGTATCTAGAGGAAAAAAATCCTTTTGTGACATCAAAATAATTTCATTTACCTTATCTAAATTATGTGGATATTCAATAACACCACTAGCCTTTATTCCATCATATTTTATTCCTTTTATTTTGGAGAGTAAGCTACTCTTACCTGAACCTGAATTACCCGTTAATGCATAATATGCTCCTAATTTTAGATTTATTTCTTTTATATAAATCAATTCATTATTCCCTATACTTAAATTTAAATCCTTAAACACTAGCCCGTGGTTTATATCACCTATTTGATTTAAACTTGTAAAAGTTGTGTCTTCAACATATTCAATCTTATCTATAAAAGAATTTAAATTTTTAATAGAGTTATTAACTTCTTCAATTTTTTTAGCATTTTTCCCCCTCCAACTCATTAGTGATGATATACTCTCAGTCGCTGCAGCTATTTTTAAACGCCCATCTAAATGTAATTCCCCAATATGGGCTTTATACCCTATTGAAAAAAAGGTAAACATTATGTTTGTGTATAATTCAACTTCTTTCCAGGTATCATAAAGATGTTTCACCAATAATTGTTTAGTTGTTATTAATTTTATATCATTATTTAAGATTTTTAATATTTCTTTACTATAAATAAATCCATTACGCTCCACTACCGTCTCTACATTTCTTGCATCATGTTTTAAAATACTATTTTTCCTACTTTCAAAATCTCTTAAGATATTACTATAAATTACCTCCCATTTAGAAAGATTCTCTGATATATATTGTGTGCAACTATAATAAATTTGGTAAATAATTATTAAATCTTGTGCATTATATTGATACATTAAATATTGGCTATAGCTGCTTTTAATAATATCATTAAAAAAACTTTTTCTAAGTCCCTCTCCATTATTAGCAACTATTGCTATATCTTTATTTAAATTATCAATTAAAACTTCGCTATTATCTTGTTGTAAAAGTTTGAGAGGTATTTCACCTATTATCCACTTATTACTAATAATATTACATAATTGATTTTGAAATTGAAAACTGAAGTACGCATCAAAAGGATTTATTAAAAACTGTTTTATTATAATTAAAGATGGAAGCATCAAAAATATATCTTTCAAAGATAGTTTAAATGATTCCCATATCTGAGAATCTACTAATTCTCCATAAAATGCACCATTATATTTTTGAAAATAACCCATTAATTTAAAATGTAAAAATTGTTCTACTATAGCAAAACCTGATGCAGTAATAATCTGTTTTTCTAGCATATCAGTATATGCTAACTCTTGCCCTAATCTCACATGCATTATTTTTATTTCTTTTTGTATATTGAGTGCATTCACATTAGATTTCTGATCTTCATCATACATAATTTTAATTGAGCTTATAACAACCGAAATACTTTCTAATAAATATGGCATCCCTTCTTCCAAATTTTTAAATAATACACTTACTTTCTCTAATTTCAGTTTGTTGATTATAAAATTACTGCTCAACCCTACTATTTTTCCTTTTAACAAACGTGTCCCCGTAGCAAATGATACAGCTGTTGAAATATAATACTTATTATAAAGCTTATAATGAATAAATATTTCTTCTATGCTGCCAAATAATATAGCACCTATCCCACCTTTCCACCCATATACACAACTTCCATACAATCCTAATTGTACAGGATTACTTATTTTATTGGCATACTCACTATATTCGCTAATTGTCAGCTTAAAAAGCATAAGATTTAACACCCCACCAATACCTCTTATTACCCAAGAAGTACTGAGGGTCGCAAAAGAACTTATTCCTTGAATTATTGGAGATAAGTACCTACTATTAGTATAACCTAAGCTTATTAAAGATTCATCTATAGTGCCAATAACTATTCCTGCTAAACTCCCTGGCAAACCAAATCCTATAGCTCCTGATGCAGCATTAGCAATTGGCGTAAATAAAAAATCATAATTATTTATTATATCATAGATAGAGATTTTTTTATTTTTTACTTGCATATTAATGAGTCTATAAAAAATTATAATTGTAACTATACTAACATAATAATTAATATGAAAAACTTACTATTTTGGTAATCCGATACCCGCTGACAATATTCCACCATCTATAATTACATCAGAGGCAGTGGTATATAGTGATTGGTCTGAAGCTAAATGCAACACATTAAATGCAACCTCATCAACAGTACCCATTCTCTTAAGTGGTAACGAGTCAATAAATAACTTAAATTTATTTTTATCTTTTTTAAGATGATCCCACATTCTAGTATCTATAGCTGCAGAGCTTATAGAATTACACCTAATTTTGTATCCTTTTTGAGCACAATACAATGCTAAAGATTTGGTATAGTTTCTTATAGCTGCTTTACTTGATGCATATGCTGATAAATTCGGAACACCTAAAATCCCTGATCTAGAGGCAATATTTACAATAGAACAATTTTGATTACTCTTTTTCATAAGTTTCATTCCATACTTACATCCTAAAAATACGCTTGTTAAGTTTATTTTATGTATATAATCCCAAGTTTCTAATGACATATTTTCAGGATTTTGAGTATATTCAAATCCATTAATTCCGGCATTATTAACTAAAATATTTAACTTTTGATACTTTTTTTCAATATAGTTTATTATTTCAAGCCAATTTTTTTCAATACTAACATCATAACATAAGTAATCTAAATTAAAACTAGGTATATCTTGATTATAGTTTTGATCTAAATCAATTATTACTACTTTAGCTCCATTTTCTATAAAGATCTTAGCTATAGCCTTGCCTATACCATTTACACCTCCTGTAACTATTGCTATTTTATCTATTAACTTTTTGTCCATAATAATTTTAACTTTTTATATTGAATATTTTTTTAATCACTATAGCATAAAAAGCTATATGTTATTATTTTAATCTTAAATATGTTTATAAAAATAAAATACATAGAAATATATGTAGCTAACATTGTACAATCTAAATATTTTTATACTAATGGTTTTGGCTTTAAGGAAATTTACACTAAAAGTGATCAAAATAATAGCATAGAACAATCTTTGCTAAAGTTAGGAAGTATTTTATTGCTATTAACTTCTTCAAAAGACAGTGAGAGCAACACAAGTAAGGAGGTTAGTATTCGTGGAGATACTATTAAGGATATAGGTCTAGAAGTAAATGATGTAAATTCAATAGTCAATAAGGCTCATACCTTCGGTGCTAATATATTAGAGCAACCAAATGAATGTTTATTATTTGAATCAGAAAGAGTTATTAAAGCTGTTATTGATACTTTTGGAGAAACAAAGCACACATTGATTCAACAAATCGATTCTAACAATAATACAGTTGGTACTCACGAGAGAAGCAATGATATTAAGTGTATAGACCACTTAGCTATTGCTGTAGAAGATTTTGATTATTGTAAAAACTATTACAAAACCATATTTGGATTTTACCAATCTTATAAGGAAAAAATTGAAACAAATCTTACTGGCATGGATTCAATAGTAATGAACTTACCAAATAATCAAATAAAATTAGTGTTTATTAAACCTTTAAAAAAGAAACTAACATCTCAAATTGACATGTTTTTAAAATACAATGGGTGTCCAGGAGTCCAGCACATTGCCTTTTTAAGTACAAATATAATTAATACATTAAAAACTTTGGGAAGTAACGGTATTGAACTACTAAATATACCCAATTCTTACTACAGTAATTTATCACAAAATATAAAATTGAACTATAAAAAAGTTCTAAATGAATTGAGAGATTTAAATATACTAATTGATGAAGAAGATAATAAATTTCTTCTTCAAGTTTTTACTAAACCAATTCATACTAAACCCACACTCTTTTATGAAATTATACAAAGAGATGGTGCAAGTAATTTTGGCAAAAATAACATCATAGCTTTATTTAAAGCCATGGAAGAACAACAAAAAGTTAGCAAGGAAATATAATGAAGTTTGCTAATTGGACTAGAAATCTCTCACCTTCTGCAATGCAAAAATCTTTGGAGGTTGATAATTTTTCAGAATACATTTCTTTTGCTTTAGGATTGCCTGATGAAACAACATTACCTGCAGAATTTTGTTCGTCAATCAAATTTACTCAACAAAACTTACAATACTCTCCTACAAGTCATTTATTAAAAACTCATATAACAGAAATAATGAAAATGAGGGGAGTAATATGTAAAGAAGAGGAGATATTCATAACAAGTGGAGCACAACAAGGCATTGGTTTAATGACAAAATTACTCTGTAATGTTAGAGATAATATTATTGTTGAAAACCTTACTTATCCAGGCTTTATTCAAGCTGTGCAAACATTAAATGTTAACCTAATATCAATATCCACTAATTATGATACCGGTATCGATTTAGAAGAATTAGAAACAAAAATTAAATCATTAAATAAAAAGCCAGCATTTATTTATATTGTGGCAGATGGCAGTAATCCAACCGGAAACAGCCTAACAATTAAAAAGAGACAACAATTAATTGGTATAGCACTAAAATATGATGTTCCTATATTAGAAGATGATCCATATGGTTTATTATATTATGAGCAAAACTACCCAGCATTAAAATCATTCAGTAGTAACAATGTATGTTATGTAGGTTCTTTTTCAAAAGTCATTGCACCTTCTTTAAGAGTGGGTTGGATAGTTATCCCATCTAAATTAATAAAAAAACTATCAATTCTTAAAGAATCATTTGATATTAATACACAAACATTATCTCAAAAAGTAGTATTAGAATTCCTAGAAAAGAATAAGTTTGAAACTCACTTAAAAAATATAAGAAGTTTATATAGAAGAAAAAGAAATTTAATGGTAGATGCTATTATGCATCACTTACAAGACAAAGTCATTTTACATAAACCGAATAATGGAATATGTCTATGGATTAGATTTGATAAGCAAATGAATTCTAAAGAGATATTGATTAAAGCTGTTAAGAATAAACTTTTATTTATACCAGGTAATGATTTTAATATAAGCAATAATTTAGAAATTGCTGCTAATTGTGCGAGACTTAATTTCAGTCATTGTAAATTAGAAAATATTGACAAGGGTATAAAAATTTTATCAACAATCATTCCTTAAATTTATAATTTTTTTGATGATAATAAGAAGAACAGAAGAAATAAAATCAGAAAATTTATTTTATAAATTATCAAATTTTTTAAGTATAACTAATTTATATATAAAAATTGAAGGGTTGAACATTGCAGGGTCAATAAAAATTAAACCAGCAGTTGCATTATTGGAAAATTTAGAAAAAAATCATAAAATTACTCCTCAAAAAAATACTATAATTGAATCATCATCTGGTAATTTAGGAATTGCATTAAGTATTATTTGTAAACAAAAAGGATATATATTTATTTGTGTTATAGATCCTAATATTTCATACACTGCTGAGAAATTAATGGCAGCATATGGTACCAAACTAATTAAAGTGACTGAACGAGATAAAAACGGTGGCTATCTGAATACAAGAATTAATAAAATTAAACAACTGATGAAAGATAATTCTGATATTGTTTGGACTAATCAATATGCAGCTTTAACTAATACAGAATCTCATTATCAAACTACAGCAAAAGAGATTTTAAAACAAATAAGGTATATAGATTATCTATTTATAGGCGCAGGAACAACTGGCACTTTAACAGGATGTGCTAAATATTTCGCTGAAAAATCTCCTAATACAAAAATTATAGCAGTTGATGCTTATGGATCTGTTACATTTAATAATAAATCATTTAAACGTCTAATACCTGGGTTAGGCACAAGTAGGAAACCTGAAATATTCAACAATTATAATATTCATGATGTAATATTGATTAAAGAGCCAGATACTATAAGAATGTGCCATTATTTACTAAAAAAATATGGCTTATTTTTAGGAGGTTCTTCAGGCTCTACTATAGAAGCAATTAGACAATTTAGTAAAAATCATACTATAAATAAAACCAGTAAAATCGTTACTATATCTCCAGATTTTGGAGATAAGTATATTAATACAATATATGATTATCACTGGATAGAAAAAAATTATAACATACAACTTGCAAAGGAGGTAAAAGATGAGTCAAAACTTTTCAGTTATTACAGCTAAATCAGTTGAAGGAATTATTAATAATAATCATCAAGCTATATATGATATAATAAAAAAGACATATATTGCCCACCATAAAAAAGACACCGTTAATCCATCAAGTTACTTTATATGGTATCCTGACAAACCATTATCTAGAATAATAGCATTACCAGCTCTAATTTCCAACGAAAATAAAATTGCTGGGATTAAATGGATATCTAGTAATCCAGAAAATATAAATAATGGATTAAATAGAGCTTCAGCAGTAGTTATATTAAATGATTATGAAACAGGATATCCTTTGGCTTGTATAGAAGGTAGCTTAATTAGTGCCGTGAGAACTGCTTATTCTGCAGTATTAGTTGCAGATCATTTAATAAAAGATAAAAAAGTAAATACTATAGGTGTAGTTGGAACTGGCAGGATAGCGTTTAATATAATAAAATGCTTATCTAATCAAAATTGGAGTGCTGAAAACATTATTTTATATGATAAAGTAACTAGAAACGCAGAAAATTTTAGTAATCAATTAAAAAGCAAAAATATTACTTTAACCTCAGATATTATGGTAGAAAATGAACTAGATAAATTAATTCAAAACTCTGATTTATTAATTTTTACAACTACTGGTAAAACACCATATGTAAATAAATATAATTTGATTAAGAAAAATGCAGTATTACTTAACATTTCTTTAAGAGATATATCACCTGATATTATAGAGCAATCATCAAATATAGTAGATGATATTGAACATATTATGAATGCAAATACTAGCCCCCATTTAGCTCAACAAAAATATAATCATTCTAGATTTATAACTGCTACAATTGGACAGTTGATAAGCAATAGCATGGATTTTGATATTAAGCCTATTATCATATCCCCCATGGGACTAGGAATATTAGATATTGCTTTAGCTAAATTTATATATGAAGAAGCACAAAACAAACAAGAAAATATTGTAATAAAAGATTTTTATTAATAAATAAAAATGAAACTTCTCCCCTTTAAAGCTATTTTTCCTAATACTAAGAAATATAGCTTCATGCTAAATCAAGAAAAATTGTATGCTAATAATGAAGCATCTTTAAAAATAGATCAAATCAATTATAACCAATACTTATTAGAACAATATAAAAGGGGTTACTTTTTAAAAACTTTTGATGAGCATATATATTTAGTAAAAAAAGAAACTTTAAATTATTCTTCTATAGGAATTATAGCCAAAATTAATACTGATGACTTACACAGTAGCAAACTAAAATTACATGAAGAAATTATAAAGGATAAGGTATTTGAATATCAGGATGATCTAAATAAGTTTAATATTTTAACAGCTCCATTAATTTTAAGTTATAAAAATAACCCAAAAATAAATCATTATTACAACCAAATAATGAAGTCTCATTATAATATAAAAATCAGCGGTTTAAATAATAATTACTATTTTTGGAAACTAACTAATAACGAATTAATTAATTCATATTTTTCAAAATTAAATCAGTTTTTTATAGCAGATGGACATCATAGAATATCATCATTAAAGACTTTCTCTGATCAAAACACTCATGCATATGCTTTTTTTACTTCAGAAAATTTTATTCAATCGAAAAATATAACACGATATTATATTAATGAATATATTTGTAAAAATGCGCTAAAGAATTTACTGGAGGAACTTAACAATAAATATGATTTATTGCCTACAAATCATATTTTAGAAAAAGACACCCATATAATATTAGCTTACCAAAATAAACTTCTGAAACTGAATTCTCAAAAAATAAACTTAATTAAAGAATTTTTGACAGAAATATACGTAAGAATAAGCAACGGCAAAATAAATTTTAAGAACATATCTGGGGAAATAATCCATCTCGTATCAGATGAACAACTAATATTATACATACCAGGAATAATAGGAAAAAAATTGATAAATAAACACACACTCTTCCCTCCTCATTCTACATACTTTGAACCTAAATTTAACAATGGTATAATATCTATTCTTATAAAAGACTAAACCTCTAATTAATTTATCAGTTTCGTTTCATCATTTGTAACATCCTTTTCCATTTGTTCTCTTAAACTCTTAGGCCTCATATCAGTCCATACTTTTTCTATATACGCCAAACATTCTTCTTTACCACCTTTAGGTCCCACCTGTTTCCAGCCTAACGGAATTTTTTTCCATGCGAACCATAAAGAATACTGCTCTTCCTCATTTATTAAACACATATACTCTTCTTGTTCTTCTGTCATTCTATTTACCTCCTTTTCTATTTTTGTTTTTATGTAATTTAAAACTAGTTGTTGGTCAATACTAAATAACCCTCTCCCTTTCTACTTTCCAAATCTACATCCGCTACACATCTAACATCACAATAATTTAAATTAGTAGTACCTTCTATGTGTACTTTACCTTTTCCTTCATTAAAATCTGCTTTTGTTAAATCACAACTCTCAGTATCTACATTTATACCTAGTTCAGTACCTCCCTTTGTATTTGGAAATGTAATATGAATATACTTCATATCAATAAGCCTTTCCTTAATCTCGCTATAAGGTTCTTTTCTATTGCCTATAGTCACTTCATGCTTACCAATACTAAGTCTTTTTACTAACTCATTGATCATAATGCTATAAATTGAATGGTTATCTTTCTAAAAAAACTAGTTGATAAATCTAGTTCTGTCAAGCAAGCAACAATATAACTTAAGTGATTTAAATAGTTAAATATAAAATTTCCTTAATTGTATTAGTTCTATATTCAGGATTTCCTTTAACATCTTTATTAAGACATAGCCATTGATAATTTAATTCATCTTTTTTATTTAAAAATATACAATATAATCCCCTCATATTGAAGTTCTTAAAATATTCAAATACAAATTTTTAAACCACAAATTATATAATACCTAATTAAATTACCTTTATAGTAAACTTAGTTTAATTTTTTTTCACTACAATTTGTTATATATAATATTGTATAATTTCTTCCTAAACATTTAAAATATGTTACAATACCATTCATGAAAGTTTTTTATCTTTGATCGAAATTATGCCACATTACAATGATGATTATTCGCAGCCCTTTTCACAATATGGTGGGCACAGATATATGATGATACGCGAAGATTACAGATCTGACTATATGAAGATTACAGATCTGACTATATTTATGGAGGGAGTAGTGGTAATAGTTACGAAAACTCTCCCGCACTACCTGCTCTACATAGAGCTGCAAGAGACGGTAATTTAGATATTATTCATAACCTACTTAATAGCGGGACAAATGTTAATGATATAACTTATAATGGACGTACTGCCTTACACTATGCAGCAGAATATAATAATCTGAGAATTATTAATTTACTAATTAACTCAGGAATAGATGCAAGTATTACTGATTTAAATGGCAGAACTTCTAGAGATTTACTACCAGACCATGGTTTGCAATTAAGATTTGACTCATTAATATCAGGTTTACAACAACACAATATTGAAGTAAGAGCTAATACTCTTTTACAAATATCTACTTCAGAAGAAAATCTACCGGCTCTTCCTTATGAAATTTGCAATATCATTTCTGAGTATGCCAGTTCATATCCAGAATCTAGGTTAGCAGATGCACATCAACAACAAGAAGATCATGCTCCTTTCAATATTTTTAGCTGTCTTTCCCATTGTTTTTGCACCCCAGTCTATAACTATTTTTATCCAACACAAACTAACTTTGAATAGTATTGATACTTTTTCTCCCTCTCTGTGGAGCACGTCTATATTACCACTTATTGAATGACTAGTCCCTATGTGATCGAAATTCAATTATATTTTAATTTATCATATGTTATCTTCTAAATAGTTAAAACTATCTATATATCTCCAATAATATCATTACCTGACGTCATAACTATAATCAAAAATAATTTATAGTTAATAATTATTAATTAGAACTTATTCTTTGGCTATTTTCATGCTCAATTAGCCATTGCTTACGTTGAATCCCAGCACTATAACCACCTAAGTTTCCATCTCTACGAATGACACGATGGCATGGAATTACAATCGCTAATTGGTTTGCACCATTAGCATTTGCAACAGCTCGACATGCTGATGTCTTATTCATCACTTTTGCTTGATCTAAGTAACTTCTAGTTTCTCCATAAGGAATATCTTTTAAATTATTCCAAACTATTTTTTGGAAAGAGGTACCTAAAAAATATACTGAGGTTTTAAACACTCTCAACCGACCTTTAAAATATAATTCTAACTCTTTCTCAATAGAAATAATTGGTACTGTCTTCCCTACAGTAATGCCTGATTTTATTTTTACACATAGTTTTTTTATCTCATATTCTAAACATTTTTTATCAAAAAACTCCAATATGTATAGAACCTTTTCATCAGCAACAGCTACCATTAAACCTAAATAAGTATCAATATAATAAGCTTTGAGAACGTTATTTTGATTGTCAAAATAAGAAGTTGATGAACTTATCAGTTTATAAAAAGAATTCATATACTTACGTTCCATTGATGTATTGCATTTAATTAAAACTATTATTTCTATACATTCTTTTGTTTATTCTAGATTAATATCATGTAACTTTTTAATAATAAAGCATATAAAAAAAACTATATTTAATTTTTAAATACCAAATAATTTATACTTAATTTTCAACTTAACTTATTAACCTGTGGCCAATAAGTTATCCCTAACCTATCAAATATCTCTCTGTATAGAAAAACTTATAATAAAACTTTTAGAAATTGCCTAGATTAAATAAATACCCATATCAAAATTTAATTAGATATGTATAAAGTTGCTACTTCTACAAGTGTTTTTAAAAAATTTATATATTAACTAATATACCATTTGACCAATATAAATAATACATATACAATCCCACCTCATAAGTTACTATCCTAGTTTTCTTTACATATCCCACATATTCATCACTACTCCCCAAAATTTAATTAGGATAGTAATTTACTCTTCATTTTAATCTTAAATCTATCTTTAATTCAATATAACTTATATACAAATTCTATTATACTACCCAAGGAAAATACTCATTTTAGATAAATTACTATAATTTGTTACATACTAGCTGTTTAATTTTCTAACCCATCTAAAACTAAAATTATACAATTTAATATTATTAATAACATTGTCATTTTTATATGCAACATGTGCTATATAGTCAAAATCTGATTTAATTTTTTTTATTTGCCATATCTGATTGCCTTTATAAAACTGTTCCTTTGTTCCTACTGATAAATCCTTTACTTCGTCGGTTAATCCTACCCCTATTACTTTTATTATTGCCTCTTTTCTTGTCCATAATTCATAAAACCTATCTTTTTTATTTCCAGCATTCATATATTCCTTTTCTTTTTCTGTAAAAACTAAATCTCCTATACCGCAATAGCCTTCTATTTCTTTTTTATATTCTATGTCCACACCTATATCTTTTCTATAAAACCCTATAAGTGCTTTTTTATGTGCATGCGATAAGTTAAACTGTAAATCTTCAGAAACCCATGGTTTTCCATTTTCACCATATTGATAAATTATTTCTTTTGCTTTTACATTACTATACTTTGATATTAATAATCTCATTGCTACATGCGATACTAAATATAGAGAATAGTCCTCTATAAATTTAAATTTATACATTTTTTCTAATTCTAAATCAGATAGTATTTCTATATATTGTTTTGCTATATCAAAATTTTGGGTATTTATATCTACTTCCCATATATTTATTGTATTATCAGATAACACTTATTTTTTACTTTTTTTATTTACCTCAAAATTATACCATTTTTTGTCATAATAAAATGAATAACTAGATTCAATATTATATTCTTTATATATTCTCTGAGACTTTAAAGTAGCAAAGCAATATATAATCATTAATAATAAAAATAAGAGTTTTCTTTATATACTTTAATTATAAATTATTATTTTATTGATTGTAATTCACTAAAATACAATGCTAACATTATTCCTAGTATGAATACTTTGGAGTTTACTTATGCTTAAAAATGTAATATCAGAAATCCCAGCTCAAATTAAAAATAATTTTCTAAATGTTGCTGAAATGATTGATTTATTTTATAACAAGAATCTGAATGATGAATATTATAATTTGGCTCTAAAATTAACAACAAAATTAGCAAAGGAAAATCCTTCTGATTTAATAGATTGTGATATAAAAACTTTAGCTGCTGCAATAATTAATACTATTGCTAAAACTCATACATATGATCCACCTCAAGTTTCCTACAAAAACTTAGCTTCATGGTTTAAAACTACGCAAACGGATATAGATAAAAAAACAAATTACATCTGCAAAATATTGAATCTGCAGTTCATAGATCAAGATCAAAATACAAAATCTAAAGTAGGTGATGGTTATGATATTGATGATCGTATGATGTGGTTAATTACTATCAACGGCTTTACAATTGATATCAGAAATGCAGCTCATGATTTGCAAGTTGATGCCTATGAGCATGGTTTAATACTGAAGTGAACCCCAAAACATGGAGTCGAAGTTAAGCAACATGTATCTTGAAAAAAGTAAGCTAAGTGCTTGCAAATTGGCTGTTATGAGATTAGCTATTTTATAACGGCTGGAAGGAGTGATTATGATTAAGCAACTAGGTGAAAACCCTGAAAAAATGATAATAACCTCCTTCCAAAAAAGTCTAAAGTTGGACGGTATCTTAGAAAAACCTAAATAATAGGTTTATTCTGTATTCACATGGTTAGCTTTAAACTTTTAATATTAAACATTAATTTAGGAGATATAATATGTCAAACGCAATATTAGGAATAGATGTAGGTAAAGCTGAAATTGCAGTAGCTTTACTTATAAATAACAACGCTACTAAGAAAGAAATCTTTAATAACAATGATAAAGGGTTTAAAAGCCTTAATAAATGGCTTAAACAAAAGAAAGTTTCTACCTTAAAAGCTTGTATGGAAGCAACAGGAAATTATAGTAATAATATAGCTGAATTTTTATACAATAATGGACACGAGGTATATGTAGTAAACCCAGTTTGTATAAAAGCTTTCGCTAAAAGCAAGTTAATTCGTACTAAAACTGATGCAGTTGACGCTTTGGTTATAGCCCAATACGCTAATATTACTGAATTAATTCCATATAAATCACAAACTTCTGCTGTTAAGGAATTAAAGGCTTTGCATCGTTGCTTAGATGATTTAAAGGGACAGTGCGTTCAAATCTCCAATCATCTGGAGTATAAGGAACATGTACCAAAGTCTGTAACTTCTACATGGAAAAGATTACTTAAAGACTTTAAAAATGAGATGAAGAGTATTGAAAAATCATTAGATGAGCTATTTGAAAATAATATAGAACTTAAGCAACGTAGAGATAATTTACAAACAATTCCTGGTATTGGCAAAACGACAGCTACCTCTATTTTAGCTGAATCTCCTGACCTATCGTCTTTTAAAAGCCCAAGACAATATGCGGCTTATGCTGGTCTTGTTCCTAAACACAGAATATCAGGCTCTTCTGTGAGAGGTAAAGCTAGATTATCCAAACTAGGCTCTTCTAAATTACGCAAAGCTCTTTATTTGCCGGCTGTTGTTGCTAAAAATCACAATCCTATTTTAAAAGCTTTTTCTGATAAATTAAAATCAAAAGGCAAACATAATATGGTTATCATAGCTGCAATTATGCGAAAACTTCTACATATCTACTTTGCTGTTATTAAAAACAATTCTGCTTTTGATCCTAATTTTATTCCCTCAAAATGATGATATTTTTGTTTGACTTTTAAGACGGTATCATTTTTATATAATTCGTAGTATAGCATTTCAAAATTATTAGGGGAATAATAATTAAAAAAAGAATGTCTTCTATGAGAATTATAGAAGGCTTCAATATACTCAAACATCATAGAATTAGCTGTATCTCTTGAGACAAAACTTCTGCCAAGCTCCTGTTTTATAGTGTGGAAGCAAGATTCTGCAACAGCATTATCAAGGTAATTTGCTTTCCTTGAAAGACTTTGAGTAACATTTAAATTCTTTAAAACTTTTTGAAAATCATTAGATGTATATTGTGAACCTCTACCAGAATAAAATATCAATCCTTTTTGTGGCTTTCTTTCCCAATAGGCCTTTAAAATGTGTGCATTACCAACTCGTTATTAATTCTTTTACTACATTCCTTAACCAACTATTTTTCTAGAAAAAAGATCTAGGATAATACATAAATAGATCCCATCCCTGTTCCATTTGAATGTAGGTGATATCAGAAAACCATACTTTATTAGGAGCATCTGTAACAAAATTTCTATTCAATATATTATTTATGTTAATAGCCTTTTTAGCTGCTTTTGTTGTACTTTTAAATTCAATTCTTCTTTTTCATCAGCCTGGCTACTTTTTTATGATTTATACCCATCATGTTTTCTCTAAGTTCCGCATGCACCCTGCGATATCCATATGTCATTCTTGATGACTGATGGATATTTTTCATTTTTTCTATTATTTCCATATTTGTTTTTTTATTTATTTTCCTTTTGTTCCAATCATAATATCCACTTTCCTTAACTTCTAACGCTCTACATAAATCGTTATTTTTGTAATTACCACTGTGGCTATCTATAAATGCATACTTTACCCTTGTGGATTCGCAAAATATGCCAGCGCCTTTTTTAATATATCGCGCTCTATTTGTAGTTTTTTTATCTCCTTCTCTAAAATCATTTTTTCCTTATCTATAGCATTCATGTTCCCATTTCCTGGAAATGCTATACGTGGTGACGATGTTTCTTCCAGCCTCTTTTTCCATTTACTAATTGAATCTACACTAACTCCCAGGCTTTTTGCTGCCTGCGTTAAACTATATCCTCTTTCAGTTACCAGTTTCACTGCCTCCACTTTGAATTCTTCATTATATCTTTCTCTTGTTTTTATACTCATTTGCAACTCCTGCTTATTTGTTTTATTTTATCAGAGTTGCTTAACTTTTACTCTTGTTTTTGGGGTTCAGTTCATACCATATATCCCCACTAACAACAAATGATAGTAATCATAAAGCAATCTTGTACTCAAAGTTTTAAAATATTGAAATCGAAAAAATAGCCGCTATATTATTTTTATGAATAAAGTAATAATATAAACGATGACTGATAATATAGAGAATCTAAAAGTTTTTGATTTTAATGCAGATGTTAGCAAAGTTCTGCAGTTAATGGCCAAAAGCCTTTATACCAATAAAGATATTTTCTTAAGAGAACTTATCTCCAATGCTTCCGATGCTTGCAATAAACTTAAATACGATGCGATAAAAGATCCAGGTTTGTTAGCAGAAGATATAGATTTAAAAATAACAGTCAAAATAGATAAGAAAAAAAATGCAATTATAGTATCTGATAATGGTATTGGAATGGATGATAAAGATTTGATTGCTAATCTTGGTACTATTGCAAATTCAGGAACCCAAAAGTTTTTAGAAAACCTTAAAGATGAAAAAAATGGAATTAAAGATTTAATTGGTCAATTTGGTGTTGGCTTTTATTCCGTATTTATGGTGTCAGATTTAGTTACCGTATATTCTACTAAAGCAGGGAGTAAAAAAACTTTTGTATGGGGATCTGATGGCTTAGGTAAATATTCTCTTAATTTACATGATAAGCAACTACCAAGAGGAACCATTGTAGAATTAGATATAAAAAAAGAAAATGCAGATATTTTAGAAGATTATAATATAGAGAGACTTATAAAACTTTATTCTGACCATGTTTCTTTCCCAATAAAATTAATTAAAGACGATAATAAAGAAAGTGTTATTAATAAAAGCTCAGCTATATGGAGTTTATCTAAATCAGAAGTAACTGAAGAGCAAAATATAGAGTTCTATCGTTATGTCTCTCATTCTTATGATAAGCCTTGGCTGACAATAAAAAATAAAATTGAAGGCAATATAGGTTACACTAGCTTATTATATATTCCTGCCTCATCTATATACAATATACTTTACAACGATTATAAATCAAAGATAAAGCTATATATAAAGAAAGTATTTATTAGTGATGAAGTAAGCGATATTATACCCAGCTATTTAAGATTTTTATGTGGGGTAATAGACGCAGAAGATTTACCATTAAATATAAGTAGAGAGACATTACAAAGTAATTCAAGTATCATTAAAATAAAAAAATCTATTACTAATAAAGTATTAGGTGCTATTGAGAAGACTCAAAAACAAGATGACTACAAAGATTTTTGGAAAAATTTTGGAGCTGTACTAAAAGAGGGGTTATTAGGAGGAAGTGAATTAGATAAAAAAGATCAGATACTTGAATTATGTAGATTTTATAGTACCTCAGAAAAAGACCTAAGAAGTCTTAAAGATTATGTTGCCAACATGAAAGAGGGACAGGATAAAATCTACTATTTTTGTGGAGAAAATATTGAAAGATTGAAAAATCATTCACAATTAGAAGGTTTTAAAAAACATAATATAGAAGTGTTATTGTTGACAGACAGAATAGATAATTTTTGGATAGATGGTATAGGTCATTATCAAGATAACAAATTTCAGTCTATTACAAGTGCCAATATAGATTTTGCTTCTATTAAAAATAAAGTAAGTAAGGATAACGCAATAGAAGGAGAAGTTGTAAAAGCAGAAACTGATAGTAAAAATGAAGAAATAGTAATAGAAGAATTTAAGAAGGTATTAAATAACAAAGTTAAAGATGTTGTAGTTTCCAATAAGTTAGTGGAAAGCCCTGCTTGTTTATCAGAATCCGATAATGGTATTGGAATGAATAAGTTGCTAATGCAACAACAAAATTCAAATCCATTAAAAATATTAGAAATTAATATGGATCATGAGCTTGTACAAGAAATAAAAGCTTCTATTATAAACAAAAATGAAAAAAATACCGAAGAAAACCAAAGAGTAAGAACATTAATTGATATTATCTTTTATGAGGCTTGTATAATTGAAGGAGAAAAAATTTCAGATATAAAAGACTTTATTAAAAAAATAAATATTTTGTTATCAAAGAATTAATTATTTAATTCGGTACTATGGTTATATTCTTTTATTTCTTAAGTTTTATTTAATAGGCTATTATATAGATAATAGGAATTAGAGGATATGGGATGTAAGATATAAAAAAAGAAGAAAAAAGAAAGAATATATTGGTAAAATTACATTGTTCAAATAAATTATGTTATAAATCAAAACACTAAAGCATGAAAACTTTTGAAAAAATATATTTAATTTTAGGATGTATATTTTGTACTACGGTAGTAACTGGTAACTTAATCTTTCAAAAATTTATATCATTAGATATACCTTATTTACCTACCTTAGATATATCTGTTGGAGTATTATTATATCCAATAACTTTCCTCATTTCTGATTTATTAACAGAGTTTTATGGGAAAGAGCGGGCTAAATTTGTTGTGCAAGTAACAGTAATAACTAGTTTAATGGTTATGTTACTCCTTTATATCAGTATAAAGCTACCTGCTGTACACTGGTCACCAATATCTGATATAGAATTTCAGAAGGCTTTTAATGTTTATGGCCTAGGCTCCTTAGCTTCTATTATTGCTATCTATATAGGACAATTAACTGATATTATAATTTTTTCATGGTTGAAGGTTAAAACTAATAATAAGCACTTATGGTTAAGAAATAATGTTAGTACAATAATAGCTCAATTCATTGATACAACAACGGTATTAATAATACTAAGTATTTTTAACATTTTACCATGGCAACAACTCTTAGATGTTTTTATAAGTAGCATAATATTTAAAATAATATCAGCTATTCTAGACACACCATTTTGCTATCTTGGACATTACTTGATAAAACGACTTACTAAAATAAAATAATTGATTCTTATAGTTATTAATATCCCTACTGTTTAACTGTCAAATCAATTTATAAACTCAATTTATGGCAATATTTTATCAATCTTAGCAGCAAGATAAAAGTCACTTTCAGCCAACCCATTAATCTTATGTGTCCAAATTTCTACATTACATTGACCCCAAGAAATATGTAAATCTGGATGATGCCCTTCTTTCTCAGCGATTTCAGTAATTTTATTGGTAAATTCCACAGCTTGTATAAAATTTTGAAATTTAAAGGATTTAAATAAATGCTTTTGGTTATTAATTTGCCAGTTATTACCTAAAGATTTTAAGAATTTTGTAATTTGCTGATCATTCATAGGAGGCATACCACCAGAGCATGGTATACATTTTTTTAAAGTTAAATCCATAAGTTATAGCCTTTGCTATTTATAAAAATAGAGCATACTATAGCTTGTATATAATAACAAAAATAAAATTATACTTAATCCTACTTGTATATTTACTCTTAATTGTTATTAAGATAATCAAAAAACCACGAACTAAAAATTAAAAAAGTCATTTGGAGAAATTATTTTTGTTGTTATATATTTTTCTTCAGGAAAATCTTTTTTGTTATCAGTAATAAGATGTTCAGCATTGGATGATAATGCTGTATTTAAATAAATTAAATCTTTAGCATCTGGTAATGTAAACTCAAATTTTTTAACAACCACTAACTCAGAAACCTCACATATAATTTCTACAAGCGAATATAAATACCTTTTTGCAGTTTTAAATTTTCCCCTAGAAATTACTCCTTTATACTCCATCAAGATATCTTCTGAAATGTACAAAATATGATTTTGTATAACCTCCCATAGTACTTTCCTACATACTCCGTCAGTTAAACCTGCAGAGATTATTACATTACAATCCAAAACTACCTTCATGATTTATTCATTTCTATATAATTTTATCTCTTTATTAACTATTTTAGAGACTTCTTGTTCTGGAAGATTTTTAAAATTTTCAGGAGTCTCTTTAAATAATTCCTTAAGTTTTTTTAAGGCTTCAGATTGATATTTAAAAGGTTCTATTATTAATTTGTCTCTCTGCATATAAATAGAAACCATGGAACCAATGTTTAAATTATTATCTTTTCTAAATTCATTAGGGATAGTTATCTGATAACCTGAACTAATTTTTCTAACTATTGGATCATTTTGCATAGCCTTATGTATTTATTAGCAATTCTTTATTTTAAAATATCATAAAATAACTATTTAGTAAATCAATATTAATAAAACTATAATTAGTATATTTATAAAATACATTATTTCTTTTTTGTATTTTAAAATTCGCTAGATTGCCTTGTTTAATTTAGGTATTCAGTAATAATATCAACAAGTTAAGATAGTAGACTAAAATCGTGAATATAGACTTTGAATTAGAAATTTGATTATAAAAGACAAACAGAAAAGAAAGATTATGAATTTAGTGAAAGAATGAAAAATAATAAAAGTAAGCGCATAAGAGGTCTTATATTCCGACAAATTAGCCTTCACTGATCATATAAGTGCTTTATATCAGTTAATTATCTATAAAAAACTGATCGTATTAATAATTTATAGACTTGCTTAATTGATAAATTACTCATCCTTGATTTCGAAATAGTCTTGACTAATCCGATATTGACAATGCACTATATGTGCAACTTATTATTAATTGTCCCACCCAATGAAAAGAATCTATCAATATGTAATAGAAGAACATTTAAAATCTTATGACCAAATGCTATTTATTGCAGGTCCTAGGCAAGTTGGCAAAACCACAATTGCAACAAGTGCAAAAACTTTATTTCAACATACTAAATTTTTAAATTGGGATAAACTAAAAGATAGGGAACAAATCGTATCTGACACTTCTTTGCTTCAGGGGCTTCCTTTGGATGCAATATTAAAAACTAAACCTTTAATCATATTTGATGAAATACATAAATATTCTAAATGGAAAATATTTCTTAAAGGACTTATAGATGAGTATAAAACAAAATTAAATATAATTGTGACAGGTAGTTGCAAATTAGATGTTTATAGAAAAGGAGGAGACAGCCTAATGGGGCGCTACCTTTTATACAATATTCATTCTATTTCTGTTGCTGAATTATTAAGAACATCTATTACGAACGAGCCCATTTCTATGCCAAAAGAAATATCAGATGATTTATATGAGGCGTTATTAGAATTTGGAGGATTTCCTGAACCATTTATTAAACAAAATAAAAGATTTTATACTCGATGGAAAAATTTACGTTATAAACAAATGTTGAAAGAAGATATACGAGATTCATAACAAATTCATGAAATATCACAGTTAGAGTTATTGTCTCATATTTTGCAATACCAATCTGCTCAACTGTTAAATTATAGTAGTCTATCAAAAAAAATCAGAGTCTCAGATCAAACAATAAGAAGGTGGATTGAGCTTTTGAAAGCATATTATTATTGTTTTATAATAACACCTTGGTATCATAATATTAGTCGTAGCTTGCTTAAAGAGCCAAAAATATACCTTTGGGATTGGTCTATAGTAGAAGATAAAGGGGGGAAAATAGAAAATTTTATAGCATGCCATTTATTAAAAGCAGTAAATTTTTGGAGTGATACAGGTCTAGGTAAATACAATTTGCATTACTTGAGAGATAAAGATAAGAAAGAGGTAGATTTTTTAGTCACAGAAATAATAAACCTTGGTTTTTAGTAGAAGTAAAATCCTCAGCAAAAGAATCAATAAGCAAAAATTTATATTATTTTCAAAAACAAACTGGAGCGAAGCATGCATTTCAAGTTGTATTTGATTTACCCTATGTGGATAAGGATTGTTTTACATATACTAAACCCATTATAGTACCAGCAAAAACATTTTTATCTCAACTCATTTGATTCAGTTTAATTACATCCGATAAGGTCCCTTATCGGATGTAACTTGCACTTTTATCTTTTTTTTGTTTTTTTAATTTCTTCATGAGTTCTTAGAATAATTTTAATTTATCTCTTCTATTTTTTTACATATAAGTCACTTATTATCAATGCTATAAAATTTTCTTTTAGCTTTGCATCTTTATATTTTACGACATTTATTTTGCAAATTCACATTTTACTCATTATCAAAAAAGTACTTTACTTTTATTCCTATATGTTTTTTTATTTTTATATTATTGACTTTATTTATATTACAAGTATCATCATTAGATAATTAATTTAATATTTATTTAACAGTATATGCAAGAATATAGAGCTATCTTCGGTGAGAATGGCCGCATTATTATTCCAGCACAACTACGCAATATAATGAAACTCACTCCTGGTGAGGAAGTTATTCTTAGATATGACAATAACTCCATTAATATCCTCACTATGAAACAAGCTGTCAAGAAAGCTCAAAATATCGTCATGCAATATAATAAGGATTATATATCTTTAACTTCCTCTTTAAAACAATCAAGACTTGAGGAAACAAAATATGAATAAAGTTATACTTGATACTTCTGCTTTCTTAGCTCTTCTCAATAATGAAATTGGGAAAGATATTGTTGAGCCATTACTTCCATACTCTATTATGTCATCTGTAAATATTTCTGAGGTAGTAAGTGAATTACACTCAAAACTTTCTCTCCCTACCCATCAAATCCAAAAAATACTTTATTTAATTTCTGAAATTTATCCTTTTAACAAAGAACTTGCTATTGCATCCGGCCTCCTTAAACAATCTTACTCTCACTTAGATTTATCATTAGGAGATAGAGCTTGTCTAGCTCTTGCTTCTCATCTTAACCTTCCTGTCTATACTGCTGATACAACTTGGAGTCAACTTGATACTGATTTAGCAATAACTCAAATTAGATAATCATTCATGCTTACCAAATCTTTACCGAATAATTCAGACCTCACCTCAATTAAAAATGATAACAACAACACCTTACTTTATTACGCTAATATTTATTTTAATATAATCGTTTCTGGCTCTTCTAAAGCAACTGAAATAGCTAGAAAAAATGACTTATCTAAGTTCATTTCTTTTTTTATTGAATATACTGGTAAAGATTTCATTGATAACTGGACTCCTTCCGTCACAAAGCATTTTTTAATCTTCCTTCAGGAAAAAAATTATAAACCTGCTACCATTAATAGAGCTTTAGATTCCTTACGACATTTTTCTAAGTGGTTACTTAAATACAGGCCTCTACTTGCTGGCTCTCCATTCGAAAGTGTTAGAAATATTACTCAGGACTCTCCTCTTTGGAATGGTTTATCTAGTAAACAAGTAATGCGCCTAAAGATGGCTTGTGAGCAACGTTTAAACTCCTGCATAAGAAAAAATCAAGACCCTTTACTAGAAATAACTATATTTTCTGTTCTTCTTGCCACTGGCCTTAGAGAAGCTGAGTTAGTCTCTCTCAACCTTTCTCATTACCACTCTAGAGGGTTCCATCATGTTAAACGCAAAGGTAATATTTTTACTAAAAAGGTACCTATTCCTGATGAGCCTAAAAAATATCTAGATCAGTATATTTTATCTCAAGGTATTACACAACCTAGTCAGGCTATTTTCTCTAAAAATGGAGTTAGACTTTCTACTAGAGCTATTCGCTACATTTGCCAAAGGATATCCGCTCATGCATCTTTAACACTTCCTGATGAAGAAAAGTTTCATCTTTCTCCTCATATGCTAAGGCATACCTTTTTAAAAAGAATTGCAGATAAACATGGCATCCATATTGCTCAAAAAATGTCTGGTAATGCCTCAATCTCCCAAATATTTCGTTATTCCAAACCTTCTCAAGATGAAATCGATAACATCGCTCATAATCTTAATATTTGATCTTTTTAATTTAAATAATTTAAATTAAACCAGCGCAGCCAAGTTCATGAAGTTATGCGGAGGAACTATCATAAATTTAGGGAATTAGAATAAGTTTTGATATATATGTACGGTACTATCAATACTATATATAAGTACGTCATATGTAGTAAGGTAATATGTCACAATTAACAATTACAAATTTTAGAAACAATATATACAATATTATTGATAGAGTAATAGACACAGGAATTCCGAAAACTATTGAGAGTAAAGATCATAAAGTCAAAATAATAGTTGATGACGAAATACGTAGCAAATTTTCTAATTTAGAAAAACATTACAGCATTATATGTGCTCCTGATTTATTCATTTCTGAAAAATGCTACCAATGGTCAGAAGAAGATGTAAAATGATATATTATCTAGATACACATATAATTCTGTGGCTATACGATAAGCTTGAAACAAAGTTCAGCCCTAAAATTAAAAAATTAATAAACCAAAATGATCTTGCTATATCGCCAATCATAAGATTAGAGCTGCAATATTTGAAGGAAATTAAAAGAATCAACGAAGAATCAGATGTAATAATAAATTATTTGATTGAAAAAATGGATTAACTGTTGAAGAAGCACCATTTGATATTGTTATAAAATCAGCATTAAAGTTTACTTGGGCAAGAGATCCTTTTGATAGAATTATGGTAGCAACATCGCAGATCAAAAATTCTACATTAATAACAGCAGATCAAATTATTTTAAATAATTATGAAAAGTCAACTTGGTGAGTCAATTTTGTTAGTTTTTGGCCTAAGGTGTCATGCGCCATTTATTTTTCTTTTTTTATAGATATATCTGAACTTGCTGAAATGACGGTTGAAATCATAAGTTTTGCATTGTACAATGATAATTGTAATATCTATTTATCAATTTTCTTATTAGTACTATGGATCGCCCTATTTTCCTTAATAATATTGCCTCACAATTTCAGGTACATCGCATTGTGGCACTACTTGGACCGAGACAATCAGGTAAAACTACTCTTGCAAAACAATACTGTAAAATTATTCATAATTTTACACGTAGTAATTACTTTGACCTAGAAAACCCTTCTGACCTTGAGCGTTTAGATAATCCAAAACTAGCTTTTGAACATTTAGAGGGAACAATTATTATTGATGAAATCCAAAGAAAGCCTAATTTATTTCAAGTACTTAGATATATTCATGATGAATATCCCAATAAACTTTTTTTATTACTTGGTAGCGCATCAAGAGAATTAATTAATCAATCCTCCGAAACTTTAGCAGGTCGAATAGGTTATATTGAAATCACTCCTTTTCAGGCTTTTGAACTAGCTATAAAGGCAGATCAAAAGTTATGGTTAAGAGGAGGATTTCCTAAAAGCTATCTAGCAATAAGTGATGACCTCAGTTACACTTGGAGAAGAGAGTATGTAAGAACTTATTTAGAACAAGATATTCCAACTATGCTTGGCAGTATCAACACAAGGCAATTAAGAAGGTTCTGGATGATGCTTGCTAATTATCATGGACAAATATTTAATGCTTCAGAAATATCCAATAGCTTACAAATTTCTAGAGCAACTGTAGTAAATTACCTTGATATACTCGCTTCAACTTTTATGATTAGAGTTCTTCAGCCATGGTTTGAGAATATTAAAAAAAGGCAAGTGAAATCACCCAAGATATACATTCGAGATAGTGGTATATTTCATTATTTACTCGGAATCCAAAATGATGAAACATTATTAATATCTCCTAAGATTGGAGCTTCTTGGGAGGGGTTTGCGCTTGAACAAATAGTAAATTTACTTCAAGTTGATCAATATGATTGTTATTTTTGGGCAACTCACAATAAAGCAGAATTAGACTTATTAGTCACACAAAATGGAAAAAAAATAGGTTTTGAGTTTAAGTATAATGATGCTCCTAAAATATCTCCGTCAATGAGGATTGCAATGCTAGAATTAAGCTTAGATGAGCTTACGATAATATACCCTGGTGAAATTAGTTATTCTTTGGATAAAAATATTCAAGTGGTAGGCTTTAATGAATATTTGAGTAGAAGTCAAAAAATATGGATATAATTAATTGCGTAGATAATTTAAAAGAATTTATAATTTCTCAGGGGAAGGAGCATAACATATTTTTTATTAATAACTTAAATTATAAATAAGTTTAATCCATCTAAAAGAGCTTGAAAGAGTAACTTTGTTATACATGACCCAGCATTATTATACCTATAATATTTTAAGATGAAAAAGCAACTAAATGATGTTATCGTTAAATTATGAAATTAAATTATTAAAATAATATAAAACTAATTACGAGGAGACCAAAATGAACAAAACAGAATTTATTAAGCTACTTGCGCAAAAAATTGATACATCTGCAATCAATGCGGATAAGAGTTTAAAGATAATATTTGAGACAATTGGAGATGCAATTGCTACAGAAGATAGTCTTGTGTTTGTGGGATTTGGAACATTTAAAACCACAATTAGCAAAGCAAGAAAAATAAAAGCTGCGAGCAAAAAATAATCAAACACTTTGATTGTTGAAATATGGAACTTGGGATAAGGCTGTCACATATAGAAGAGTCGAAAGAATCACTGCAAAAACGTTACAACAGTTTAAGATCTGAACTTAAAAAAGAAGGGAATGTAGCAGATTGTAACAAGAAAAAAACTATAAGCTATGTGGTAGCTCATGAAATGAGTCACTTAAAGGAAATGAATCATAGTGCTAAATTTTGGAGTATAGTTAGAAAAATTGATCCTAATTATCAAGCATCTATAGTGTGGCTTAGAAAGTATGGAACAAGCTTGTATCAATATTTGCCTAAAGCATAGATCATGTCTAATCCAAAGACAAAAAATAGTAATAAAATTAATATTACAACTTGGAATATTAACTCTGTTAGAAAAAGGCTCAATTCTATTGATAAATTTTTAAAAGAATTTACTCCAGATATTCTTATGCTACAAGAAACTAAGGTCAGAAATGAATTATTTCCTTTTCAGTTTTTTAGAGATTTTGGATATAGTTTTATACATCATGAGGGAGAAAATACAGGTTATAATGGAGTAGCTATTATTGCAAAGAAGGATTTAGAGATTGTTCCTAAAATAAGTTTTATAAAAAACGCTAGGCATTTAGCCGTAAAAATAAAAGGTAACGTAGAATTACATAATTTTTACATTCCAGCAGGCGGTGATATACCTGATGTTAATAAAAATATAAAATTTAAAGAAAAATTAGAATTTATTGATAACCTTAGCGCTTGGTTTAAGAATAATAGATCAAGAGCTGATAGAGTTATAATAGTAGGTGATTTAAATGTTGCACCACTAGAAAATGACGTGTGGTCACATAAGCAATTATTAAATATTGTATCACATACCCCAATGGAAGTTGAGAAACTACAAAAATTATATGAATCAATTGGCTTTAAAGATTCTGTGAGAAAGTTTACTCCTGAATCAGAAAAGCTATATAGTTGGTGGAGCTATAGAGCAAGAGATTGGATTAAATCTGATAGAGGGAGAAGGTTAGATCATATATGGACGAGTAGTAATTTAGATGAAAAAGTAATGAGAGCAAACATAATAAAAACTACTCGTAATCATGATTTACCATCTGATCATGTTCCAGTATCAATAGATATAAATTTATAAAGTTCTGGATTTAAAAAAGATAGAAATTAATACTGATTTTAAAGAAGCAATTGAAAAGATGGAGAGTGAGAATAAAAATCTCTTTATAACAGGTAAAGCTGGAGCTGGAAAATCAATATTGCTATCTTACTTTTGTCAAAACACTAAAAAAATACGCAGTATTGGCACCTACAGGAGTTGCAGCACTTAATGTTAAAGGTCAAACAATTCGGCCCAACCTGCAGGAACGTGTTTTTCCGGCATTAAGATTTATAAAAGGGGATTGAGAGCTATTAAAAAGCGATTGATAAACTAAGATTTTTTGGTATGTAAAGCAATAAATACCCCTACAATTTTAAACAGATTTAGTACAAAGAGTGGTGACACCAGCACTTCTCAGAACTCTTTTGTAGCAACAATTTTTATAAAAAGTTCTGTAAGACCAAAAGAAACACTACTCTTATACGATAAATTAGATTAGATTTAAAAAATTAAAAAACTATACTAACTCTGATTAAATCTAGGTTTCAAAATTTACCAAAGATGTAGTAAATGAAAATTATTTAACTTAACACAAGGAAAATTCGTACTTACAGAGTTGCATTGCCGAAAAAGCACGTTCCTGCAGGTTGTGCCAATAGGCGTTGCACCTATTAAAGAAGATAGTGGAAAAAAAGGTTGCCGTTCTATATATGGGGGAAGAAAAATAGTCCGCTCCGCTCTTTATATGGCTGTAATTTCTGTTATAAGATCCAATGCTAAAATAAAATCTTTTTACAAACGATTACGTCATAATGGCAAAAAAGCCAAGGTTACTATAACTGCCTGTATTCGCAAATTTATCATCATCTTAAATACTATTCTTAAACAACAATTATATGCTATCGATTTTTCTTTTTTAAATACAGTTGCTTGCACATAATGGGAAAAAATATTGTAATTTTTGCATTTTTCATGTACCCTGATGAGAGTAAATGTATTTTGGTAAAAGAATATGGTATATAGAGTTTGCTCAATTAGTGGCGGAGGGGTTAGAGGTATCATCCCAGCTACCATAATAAAGGAGATGCTAAATATTGCTAAAAATGAAGGTAAAGAAGGTAAAATAACTGATTTATGTGACTATGTTATTGGTACTTCAATTGGAGGTATAATAGGTGCTGGACTCACTGTTTCAGAAAATAAATTAGAGCCGAAATTTACACCAGATGAGATTTTAAATTTACTTCAAAGTAGAGCGACTGAAATTTTTCCCGAAGACGCAAACTATCATCAACAAATTATTCTATCAACAACCTTGACTGGTATAGCTACTGTTAGTGCTACGGTTATAGCATTGAAATTCTTAGGTTTAGGTATGGTATCTACTGTAGGTGTTGCTGGTTTGATAGCTGCATCAGTTTTTTCAGCTACTTATAAAAATGTTAACGTATTGGATGGTTTTTTTGCACCTAAATATAGTAGAGATGGAATAGATAAATTACTTGATGAAAATTTTGGGGAGTTAAGATTCAGTGATACAATTATACCATTTACAACTGTTTCATTTTCTCTTGAACAAGATAACCCGAGAGTTTGGTCTACATTTAAAGCAGAAAAAACAATAAAAGATAATTTATTAATTAAAGATGCTTTAGGAGCTACGAGTGCAGCGCCAACTTTTTTCCCACATAAAGTGACAAACATTACAATAGAAGGTGGTAGAGAGGAAATATATTATGATGTTGATGGAGGTATTTTTGCTAATTCACCTGTAAATTTGGGATTAGCGGTTCTAAAAAAATATGCCTCTATTAATATTATTTCAAGAATTGAGAAAGAAGGAATAACAATTTTATCAATAGGTACTGGATATTTCAAAGGTACAGAACCATTTGTACCACCTACATCTTTTCAAGAAAGTATATTTGGTTATATATTTACAGGTTCATTAATAACCAAGGTTATGCAAGCAGCTGAAAGAGATAGCATAGTGCAAGCACGTTACGTATATAAAGCATTACGATTAGATCCAAAACTGGAACAAAACTTAATGCCAATGGATAAATCAAGCCCTGTGCATATAAAAAGTCTAAGTCGTGCTGCAGATGATTATATAGTTGAGCATAGTAAAATTATTGAAGGGTATGTAAAGTGTATGCTTGAGGATAATTCATGTGATGAATTAGTTACAGAAAGTACCCCAAATTATTCCTATGAACTTATATATTAATTTAATATGAGGTAAAACATGGACGACAAATATATACCAGAGATTACAAAAAGAAAAATGGCAGAACAATTGCACAATGAAGTTAATATGATGAAAAGAGCTGAGGAAGCAGCTATTTATGAAACAGATATCTTAGCTAAAAAATTAAAAGAAGAAGCTTCTTATATAAACCCAGAAGAAAAAGCAAAGCTGGATAAGTTATATGAAGAAATAGAAGATAAAAATAATCATACTGAACTCAGTTCAGAAGTAAAAGAGGCTTTAGCATCAATATTTAATGAGGGTGAGTAATTAATTGTCAATTACATATTTTTGCCAGACAAAAAAGTGTTGTGATGATTTATTGGCTAAATTAGAGGCAAGTTCCTTAGATTTTTTATTTATGTGGAAGATTAGGTATGTTTGCGAACAAATGGGAGAATTGTATTATCATAACAAAATTCTAAAACAGATAGCTACTCCTGTAGCTATTGCAGATTTAGGTGATATAGCACTATTTGCAACATATTTTAATTATACTGTGCCCGAGCTAAATAAAACTCCATATAAACTATATGATAATTTCAATAACTTTGAAGAAAAAATTGATATTGCAGCTAGGCTAGCGCATTTAGAAGGAATAAAGTATTTATGGGGAGATGATACAATAACTTTTTATGAAAAAAGTTTTAAAAATATACAAGAAAGATTATTATCAATGATAATATTCAAGGATTTAAATGCTTTCCAACAAACTTTAATTGTCTATAAAAATGCTATTAATGCTACTCAAATTCTGAACTATTATATTAGATCTGCATATCAACATGGAAGTTTAGCAATTGCTACTGAGCTTATAAAGAATGGTATTAAATTTGATATTAAATATATAATGGATATACATACATCTCTTGGTTATTTTGAATATATAAACCACCTAAGTTTTCTTAGAAAGAAAAATTTTATAGATGATAAAGTGTATGATGGAGCGCAAGCGCTAGTAAATTCAATGTTTTGTGGCACTTTTTATAGATCTAGTAACGTACTTGACGAAATTAATATGCTAATTCATTCAGAATGCAATGTTCTAAAAAAGATTATAAATATTAATTATAATGAGGTAACTAAACCTCTATTTGGTGTTATGCTAGCCATACATTTCCCTCACATTGCAATACCATCTAAAAGTATAGAGTCTCCATTCTGTATGCCATTAAATCAATATTATAAAATTTATGGTGGAGATCCAAAAGATGATTATTTTTTACCTAAATTAATACATGAATTAACACATGCTTTTTTATACGTAATATACCAAAATAATAGTAAACCATATCCAAAACATGAAATAGGTGGAACTAGTATGGCTTATGAAGCTTATAAAAAAGCAAAAACTATATTTTTAAAAAATATTTGTACAAAGTTGGGTATAAAAAAAGATGAAATAGATAATGCCACAGAATTAGAAAATATACTGGCAAATAATATACAACTTAATATAAATGAGTATTGCTATAATAAGAATAGCAAAGCAAATATACTTACTATTACATTAGATAAATATATATCAAGTGGTTGGTTACTTAATACTTTATTAGACACTAAAACATTAGATGAATTCATTAACAAAATTGGTGGACAATTTACTTTAGCACAACTAATAAGTATTGAAAAAAATATCAGAGATAAAAAATTGGCAAATTTTCTTGATATTGTTGTAGCTAGGTTAGGAGTTAATAAAGAGCAAAGTGAAAATATTGTAATCCTGTATTCAAAAATTAAAGACGAGATGAAAAAATTACTGAATAATTTTTGTGCAGAGCAAACTTTAAATAATGAATACTCAATGTTTCTTAGTAGAATTTTTGACTATGTAAAAAGGAATCCATTAGATTGGGACACAGAGTTGTTACCAAGATTTACGGAAGTGTATTTAGATAATAGGGAAAATAAAATACCTAAGCAAATTTATAAACCATTATTAGAATACTGGGTAAAATATGTAGTACCAGAAGCCAATAAAGTAACTACTGCAGATTACGCATATAAATTTGATATATTTATAGAAAAAGATAAAACTTTTTCTGAGCAGTTATTCAGTAAAATTAATGATCTGATTTTTGGACAACAAGAAGAGATACAAAAGAGCATTAAGGACGTGCTTGAATTAAATTTTGCAACACAAGAATTTATCGAGTTTGAAAGTGATATGTATTAGATTCAAAATACGCGTTGTTGCATAACCTCCTATGGCATGGCATTTAGTAAAAATTAAGCAACTTTTTCAGAAAGAGGTGGTCCTAAAAAACTGGACAGGAAGGAAAGGATAAATTCTAATATAAAAATAAATAAAATATCGGAGTAAAAAGAAAAATACAGCCCAGTATTCAAAACGAAAGTAGCGCTATCAGCAATTAGGGAGGAAGGAGCGTTGAGCGAGCTATCAGCTAGGTATGGAGTCAATGCGAATATGATTGGCAAATGGAAGAAGCAAGTATTAGATAATATGAACAGTGCATTTTCTGATAAATGTGAAAGGTCAGCAATAACAAATGAACACCAAATAAAACAACTGCATGCAAAAATAGGGGAACTAACAGTAGAAAAAGATTTTTTGCAAGATGTGTACGAAAAACTAGGAAGGAATGTAGGCGTGAGATGATAAAGAGCAATTAAGACAAATTGAGTATATCAAAGCAATGTCAGTTGCTGCGTGTGGCCAGGTCAAGCTGTTATTACAATCCTAAAGGTGAAAGTTCTGAGAACTTAGAGACTAATGAAAAAGATAGATGAGATTTATTTAAAGTATCTATTTTGCGGCTCTAGGCAAATGAGTTTACATTTAAAAAGAGAGGGTGAATCTGCTTCTAGACACAAGATAAGAAGGCTGATGAAAATAATGGGGATAAGTGCTATCTATCAAAAACCCAATACTAGTACAAAGAATAGTCAGCATAAAATATATCCCTATTTATTAAGAGATAAAATCATCAACAAAGCTAACGAAGTCTGATACAGTGATATCACTTATATCCCTATGAACAGAGGCTTTATGTATTTGGTAGCAATAATGGATTGGGCTTCTAGAAAAGTGTTAGCTTAAGTGGAGTACTTTGCTTGGCGGAGGGGTGGGTTATTTAACTTGGCGCATGACAGTTCACTTCAATATTTTAAAATATTTTTCTTCTATACTGATTGGCACTATTTTTAATATTCTATTTTTAAATAATTATTAAAAATTTAACTAATAATTTTAAAACTTCAATAACCTGTGTTTTTAAGACATTGGTTTAATGGCAAGATACTACTTATTCGACTAGTTTAATTATATTAACTTTTTTAGCTAATACAGTTATTTTAACTAAAGCACACAATATATAATAAAATTAACTATGAGTATTAATAGTACTGAATTTAAGAATCACTTAGGTGAATATCTCACCGAAGCTATGCATAAACCTGTTTTTATTAAACGGCATAATCATGAAGCTGTACTATTAAGTAAAAAAGAATATAATAGATTACAAAAAATTGAAGATTCGTATTGGCTTAATGAAGCCACTATTGCTGGAAAAGATGGCTATATTGGTGTAGAAAAAACTATGATAAAGTTAAAACATGCTTTTAATCAACCTCAGTAAGCAAGCTGATAAATTTTTTTCTACTCTAGATTCTAAACAATTCAAACAGGTTGTTAAAGAAATATTTTCTTTAGCAAAAAATCCCAAACATACTGATATTAAAAAAATTGTATCACAAACTGAGCACATTTATTATCGTGAGGATATCGGTGAATATAGACTAATTTTCAGAATTGAAAATGGCTCAGTTCTATACATTACAGTCGCTGGCAAAAGGAATGATGATGAAATATATAAAATATTTAACAGAAAAAAGTTAAATAATTATGAAAAGTCAATTTGGTGATGATCATTTGGTTAGTTTTATCATTGATCGTTATTAAATTTAATTAATATTTACTAAATAGACAATAATATATCCAAAAAGACCTGACCGTAGCGTTTAATCTTAGCCTCACCAATACCTGTTATTTCTGACATTTCATCAATTGATCCGGGCTTTACTTTTACCATTTCTACCAATGTCTTATCATGAAATACTAAATATGGCGGAACATTTTGCGCTTTTGCTATTTCTAATCGTTTTGATTTTAACAACATTAATAAATCTTTTTCTTTCTGCGTTTCTATTTTTAGTAATTTTATTTGATCTTGGGTTTCTTGCTTATTTTCTGCTTTATTTTTTATTTTAGCTCTCTTAGTATATTTTCCTAATTCTATAGTTTCTTTTTCTTTTAAAAACTGCATGCCACGATCAGTTATTTTAAGTGCTCCATGTCCTATCATATCAACCATAAGTAAATTTCTAGAAACTAATTGCCTAAAAATATTTAGCCACTCTTGTTTACTGAATTCCTTGCCTATCGCATATACACTAATTTTATCATGGCAGAAGTTTTTTATTCTTTGATTATCCACTCCCATCAATACATCTATAAGATACATTACCCCAAACATTTGATTAGTTCTATAAACGCAAGAGATTGCTTTCTAAGCTATAATTGTACCATCAAAAGTTTCTGGCTTATTGATACATGTGTCACAATTATTGCATGGCTCACACCTATCTCCAAAATATTCTAGCAATATCTGTCTTCTACATGATGTAGCTTCACATAAACCTAATAAATAATTTAATTTTTGTCGCTCTATCCTCTTTTGATTTTCTGGTGCGTTAGAATTTTCTATAAAACTTCTCTGTATTGCTATATCTCCCAAACCATAATACATTACAGCATCTGACGGCAATCCATCTCTACCAGCCCTACCAGTTTCTTGATAATAACTTTCTATATTTTTTGGTATGTTGATATGCACCACAAATCTTACATCTGGTTTGTCTATTCCCATTCCAAATGCTACTGTTGCAACCATTATTATATTTTCTTCCTCAAGGAATCTTTTGAGATTTCTTGTTCTTTCATCTGATTCCATCCCTGCATGATACATCAAAACATTTAACCCTTCTTGCTTTAGATAATCTGTTATCTCTTCAGTTTTTTTACGAGATAAACAATACACTATTCCAGTCTCCTTATTGTGATTTTTTTTAATAAATTCCAAAAGCTGCTTTTTAGGATTTTGGGCTATTGTTATAGAATAATTGATGTTTGGACGATCAAAGCCTGCTACAAATGTTTTGCCATTTTCTAGTCGCAATTTTTGTATTATATCTTTTCTTGTAGGGGTATCTGCCGTTGCTGTTAATGCTATACGTGGCACTTTTGGAAATTTATCTGCTAATTTACCTAATTCTATATACTCTGGTCTAAAGTCATGTCCCCATTGAGAGACACAGTGTGCCTCATCTATTGCAAATAATGAAATTGGTACTGAAGATAGTAGTTCTAAGAATTCATCCATCAATAATCTTTCTGGTGCAACATAAAGTAAATCTAACTTATTATTTTTCATAGCATCTTTTATTTGCCATACTTCTTTTCTGCTAATATTTGAATTTATAGTTGCTACTTTTACACCTGATAATCTGAGGGCACTTACTTGATCTTGCATTAATGCTATTAGTGGTGAGATTACAATTGCTAAACCTGCTAATACTAAGGCTGGTATTTGATAACATAATGACTTTCCACCACCTGTCGGCATTAGTACAAAAGTATTTTCACCATTTATCACATTGTTAATTATTGCTTCTTGCTCTCCTCTAAATTTGTCATATCCAAAAACATGCTTTAATACATATAAAGGAGATTTATTCATTGGCTACTGATCTATAATATACTGAACGACTTATTCCTGTTATTGCACAAATTTAACTTATTGAGAATTTGTTTGTTTCTAATTGTGATTTTAACTTCCTCTCTCGCATCTGTAATTATGGTATTAAAATATGCGCTGGGCATGATGAGAGGTGATCCTAAAAAACTGGACAGGAAGGAAAGGATGAATTCTGATATAAAAATAAATAAAATATTATAGTAAAAAATGAGTAAAAAGAAAAATACAGTTCAGTATTCAAAACGAAAGTAGCACTATCAGCAATTAGGGAGGAAGGGACGTTGAGCGATCTATCAACCAAGTATGGAGTTAATGCGAATATGATTAGCAAATGGAAGAAGTAAGCATTAGATAATATGAACAGTACATTTTCTTGCAAGCATGAAATATTTGAAGTATCAAATAAAACAACTGCATGCAAAAATAGGGGAATTAACAGTATCAAAAATATTCTTTACTTAATAGAGATTTACAGTTCTCTATGTATCTAAGCGGTCGCAGTTGCGACCGCTTTTATAATTTTAATTCATCTAAAATATCCTGAAGCAATTTACTACATTCATCTTTTTGCTTTTCCGTCAATTGTTCAATTTTATTTATCGCTACCTCTACCTGATTGTCGTTAATATACATATCAAGTATTTTTGATTTGGTTTTAATTGACCTTTTTGGCTTTATTATCTTCTTTTTATTTTTGACTGCCAGATACTCTTCAATTAATTTTCTTCTTTTTCCTACTTCTGCATGACATAATTCTCTTAAAAAATCTCTTGCCTTTATTTCATTTTCAACTAATGAAATTCTTATTTCTTCCGCTAAATTTCTTAAGTTCATAACTTCTACAACAGAAGATTTTGATACTCCTACCTTTTTTGCTATCTCACTATAAGAACTACATATATTATTATTTAGTAAATTAGAATAGGCTTTCATTAACTCTATCGGATGCAAGTCTTTTCTTTGGATATTCTCTATAATCGATATTTCTTCAGCTCTCTTTTTATCATGTATTATGATACATGGAACAGTTAATAAACCTAATAATTTAGCTGCTCTAAATCTTCTTTCACCACTCACAATTTCATAATACCCACCCTTTTCATCAGATGGTATGACTGTAAGCGGTTGGCGTATACCATGCTCTTTTATTGTTTGGGCTAATGACTCAAGGCTTTCTTGATCAAAATATACCCTTGCTTGATTTTTGAATGGAATTAATTTATCTAATTTTAAATTATAATATTCTCCCTTAAAATCTTCTGTATAAGTGCTAACTCTGGAATTTTTATTAGCTATTTTATTCTGAGAATTATCATCCTCTTCTAAATACCTTACCTTTGCTTTATCAATTTTCATCTAAAATTACTCCTTGTTTGTTTATTGTAGATTTTTTTAGCATTTCTTTTGTCAAATCTAACACATCCTCAACTGCTATCGATCTTTTATTACAAAATCCAATTACGGGTAATTTTTTCTTAGCAGAAATATTAATATCTTCACATTTCCTAATAATTGACTCCATTACATAACTCCCATATTTTTTTCTTAATGTTCCAAGCACCTCCTGAGATGTTGCAGTTTTAGATTCATATTTATTGGGAATAATAACATAGTTAATTTTCTTTTCCATTGCATCTGAAAAATCATCTATTTCACTCATTAATATTTCTAAACCCTTCAAACTGTAGTATTGTGTTTCACATACAACATTGAGCACATCAGCAACTAACGTAGCATTTCTATTAACCGTACTTATTGTAGGATTTGTATCAATGAAAATAAAGTCATATTTTTGCCTCACCCCCTCTAGTATTTTTGATAGCACTTTTTCTCGGTTAGGCATTTGGTTAATTGGCAATTCTAATCTTGTTAAAGATATGTTAGCAGGAATAATATCTAAACCAGGGTAAACAGGTTTTATAGTTTCCTCTATACCTACCTTATTCACTATAACGTCATACAAAGTCATTTTATCTTCTTCTTCACTAAATCCGAAAGAATATGATAAATGTCCCTGAGGATCACAATCTAATACTAATACTTTAAAACCTAATAATGAAAATAATATTGAAGTTTGATAACAAAGACTTGTTTTACCAGTCCCTCCCTTAAAATTAAAAAAAACTTGTATTTGCTTTTTTACTATCATCTCATCTGAATATAAAGCCTTCATTATATTTCTAACATTTTCAAAAGAATATTTTTTTCTTTTTTCAGTGCCACTTACATGTTCAATATGATTATTAGATATGTATCTACTAATTGTTGATTGGGTTATATCTGAAATCAAAGCTATCATACTTTGAGAAAAAAAAATATTTTGTTTCATTATTTTTATAACTTATCACTATTAATTCAGACCATACACTTTATTTGAATAAATGTAAAATTATTACTTGCATAAAAAAATTAGAAGAAATTACTTTTTTGTTGCAATAAAATTAATTCGTGTTAATTGTTATAGTAATAGCACTGAATTTATATTAAATGAAAAAGAAATAATAAATATAAAAAAAGCGAAGCATAATTAAATACTCCGCCTTATTCTGATGCACTAAGTGTACACATATTATGTGTATTTTGCAAGAGTTTATTGTGCTTCTTTAACCTAAAAAGGAGACAAATATGCAGTTATTAAGCAATTATCTTGATATAGATAATTTAGATGATAATTTTTATAAAAGTACAGGACATTGGCCTTTTAACTATCCAAAATCCCAACTTCAAAATAATTTTACTTTTTCATTTTTTACATTAGAAGGAACAATTGGATATAAAAAGGCACTTTTTATATTTAAACTAAATTACTGGCTAAATAAATGTGGTAGAAATTTAGAAAATAAAGATAATAAGTGGGTGTACAATACCATAAAATCTTGGGCTGCACAATTTGATTGGTCTCTATCTACTTTAAAAAGAATTGTTTATTCTTTAGAAAAAGAAGGATTAATTATATCTAAAAAAATTAATGCTAAAAAATGGAACCATACAAAGTGGTATTCGATTGATTATTTTAAGTTAAATTCATTATTTAATTTTAATAAAAAAAGAACCAATCGAATAGTTCAAAAAGAACCAATCTTAATTAACAAAAGAAATAACTATACAAATAAATCTTCTTATAAAAAAAATGAGATAGAATTAGAAAATGTTTTAAAGGAAAAAATAGAAGAAAATTCTATAAAACCTAATGAAAAAGAAATAATAAATAAAATGGTGTATATATGGAACAAAGTATTTGAGTACTCAATCAGTCCAATTAAAGCTTATAGTAATAAAAAGAACCAAGAAGTATTATTAATTCTTTATAAAACAGCATTTAGCGGAGATCTAAATAATTGGAGGGAATATGCATGCAAAGTAAATAGTAGCCAATTCCTAATGGGAGAAAAGAAAACAAAAAATAACTTTAAGGCAGTATTTAGCTGGTTAATAAAGGATGATACAATAGAAAAGATAATGAATGGAGAATACGGAGTAGGGGATAGAGAGCTAGATATAAATAATATAACAAAAAATATAGAAGAGAAGAAAGAGGAAGTAGTAAATAAAATGGATAAAAAGATATCAGAATATATAAAACTCAAAATAGATGAAATAACAGAAAGAAAAGAATTTGAGCAATATATAAAAACCTATAAATATGAAAATAATGAGGATAAATATGGCATATTAAAAGCTATAAGGCACATATCATATCACAGTATATTTAGAACAAATGAATATGAAGTACTTAGAGAAAGTCTGTATAAAAGCTATATAATGAAGAAATATTTTGGATTAACAAAAATGGAAGGTAGAGCAAAGTTGAGAGAGAAAATAAAGTTATTAGCAGAAAATAAAGGATATCTAGGAACTTTAGAGGAATTGAGAGAAAAAGAAAAGCAAATAGAGAGTTTAGAAATCAGTCAAAACTTACTGCATAGCAAAATGTTAAATTGTGCATGGCTAAATTAAAATCCAATAATAAAATATTATGATCGAATTTATTACTAGATAAATGCTTTTAATGATCCCCATAAACCAATTAGCACGCCAAAACATGATGATACAAATGAATTATATTATTGCTTCCATTCCTTTGTAAAAATTAAAAGCTGTATTTTTTATTTATGTATTCTTTGAAGTATTTTACATCAATTTGTTCTTTTAAACTATAATTTATTAAAGAATTAGCATTAGGGAATAAGGAGCCGTTGTTATGAATTGTTTTATTTAAAAATTCATTAAATTCTGTAAATTGACCCATCTCTATTTTTTTGTCTAAATTTTGTATATTAATATTGGCATGATGCATAATTTGTGCAGCAATTAATGCTCCAATTGTATAAGTAGGAAAATATCCGAAAGAGCCGGAAAACCAATGTATATCTTGCAAACAACCTTCTGTATCATTTTTTGGTGTAATGCCTAACATATCTTTATAACTCTTGTTCCAAATTTCTGGTACTTCACCCACTTCAATTTCGTTATTAATAAGAGATTTTTCAATTTTATACCTTATTAATACATGAGTATGATATGTGATCTCGTCGGCATCTACTCTAATTAATGACGGCTGTATAAAATTAATATGATTGTATAAAAATTTATCATCAAAAGAAATTTTATAACCAAACAACTTTTTCAAATAAGGGAATAAAAATTTTATAAAGCTAAAATTTCTGGCCACCTGATTTTCGTAAATAAGGGATTGACTTTCATGAATACCAGAACTAAGGCTTCTGCCTATTGGTTGATATTGCCATTTTTTTGGTAAGTTTCTGTTATAATTTGCATGCCCAGCTTCATGTATTGCTCCATATAAAGATTGAGTAAAGTCATGATAGTTATAATTAGTAGTAAGTCTTATATCAGAAGAGCTACCTCCACAAAAAGGATGAGAACTGCTATCTATCCTTCCATTACCAAAATCAAATCCTAAATCTGTTAAAATAAAATTTATAAGTCTTTTTTGTTCATCAATAGGATATTCAGATATTATTGAAGTTGGCGTCTTGAGTGTTATATTTTGAATAATAGGAGTAGTAAAGTTTTGAACAGAATTCATCAATTCGTCAATAAATTCAACTTTTAAATCTGGTTCGTATTCATCTATTAATGCTTCATAAGGCTTAGTGCCAATAATATCTGCCTTTATTTTAGCAAAATCTCTAATATGCTGTAATAAAATTTTTAACTCACTCTTTACTAAGTTGAAGTTATTTTCTTTTTTGGCTTTTCTCCAAATAATAGCGGTTTTAGTGCTGCAAATAGCTAAGTCAGTAATTAATTGAGAAGGCATGGCAGAATTAATCTTAATTTTTTTTGAATTAATCTGAAATTTTGTAATTGCCAATTATTTAATTCTTTAATATCAACATCATTGCAGAGTGATTTTGTATATTTGGAAGAAAGTTTTTCGTGTATTATTTTAGATACTAAGGATATTTGCTCACCTCTCTCTCCTATTGCTTTTACAGGCATGTATACTTCCTTATCCCAATCTAATATCGCAATATTAGATTCTAAAATTGATATTTCTCTAAATATTTGCTCTAATCTCAAATACTGTTTCAATATTTTGTAACGCATAATTGATATAGGCTAATAATAAGAGATTATTTATTCATTACAATAAAAAACAAAAAAATGATTAAAGAAATAATAATATATGGAGCTCTAGTAATCTTTCTCATTGTAGGAGTATGCATAAAAGACAAGCTAAAAAAGTTTAAAGATTATGCATTAGGAGTTCGTACATGCACTAAGTTAGCATTATCTGCAACAGTAGTTGCAAGTATAGTAGGTGGTGGCAGTACAATAGGGTCTGTAGCAATGGTATATAAAGTGGGTATAATTTTTATCATATTATCTTTAGCGTGGCCAATAAGCTATATTTTTATAGCTATCTATATTATTCCGCAGCTTGAAAAATATTATGGTCATTTTTCCTTGCCACAGGTTATGGGTTCTATGTATGGTAGGTATGTAAGAGAATATATAGGTATTATAGCTTATATTTTTTTACTTGGTGCGTTTACTATGCAAGTAAAAGCACTTTCTGTTTTATTTTTTAATATATTTGGATATGAAAGTGAGGTGGGGCCAATAGTTGCAGTAATAATAATAATAATATATAGCTCTATAAAAGGAGTAACTGGAGTAATAAAAACAGACATACTTCAATTATTTATATTCATAATAATATTACCATTAATTACAGTTAGCTTACTAAAGGAAAACTCAGGTACTTTACATGGATTACTCTTATCATTACCAAATGAGAGCTTTATAAAAGATATTAGCATGTTTAGTATTTTTGCATTAACAGTGCAAAATCTAATACCAGATGATGCACCAGACCTTATTCATAGAATGTTGATAGGCAGAGATACTAAAAAAAATAGATCTGCAATTTTTTTATTAGCGTTAATCAGTATATTAGTTATTATAATGGTATTAATTATATCATCAATAGCCCTAATAAAGCATCCCGGTATTGATAGTAATGAAGCTATGTTTGTTGTTGTGAAAAGCTTTCTTAGTAATGAGATATTGTATTCTATATTTGGAGTTGCTTTGATAGCAGTTATTGTATCGACTGCAGATTCACTTTTAAACACCTCAGCAGTTATTATTGTCAATGATATAATCAGCGAAAAAAGAAGAAGTGTTTTTTTAGCGAAATTAGTCTCGTTAATAACTGGTATAGTGGCCATTATATTGGCATATAAAGCAAAAAGTATATTGGGTATATTATTGTTCTTTGGACAATTGTATACATCGGCAGTAGCTGTGCCATTCTTTTTTGGGCTATTTTCTAGTCAAAAATCACCAAAGATATTTTGGTATAGTTCTTTATCAGGAGTAGGAACGTATCTTTTAATATACTTAATTTTCCCTAGGATGGAAGATGGGATATTTTTAATTAGCATGGGTGTTAGCACAACAATTTATCTATTGCTGTCTAAAAATAATATTTCAAATTTTTTAAATAAAATAAAATATTTAATTTTAAAAGAAGAAGAAAAAATTTTTAAATTACCTATTAAAAAATTAGGTTACAGTATTTTACCCATAAGTGTGTCAGTATTTTTTTCAGATTTATCACTTGGCCAATTCCCAATTATCGAGATATCTGTTGTAATAGTGAATATATTTTTAATATCGTTTGAAATTATATATGGAGAAAAGACAAAGTACAAAAATATAGTTCACTCAATGACATTCTGGTATTGTTTCCCTATGTTTTCAATGTATTTATATTTTAGTAAAAATAACTTTATATTATTTATATTTCTTTTTCCAACGACGTTAATATTATTATTAATATTTTACAAATGGGAAAAGATATTAATAAATTTATTGACTGCCTGTATAATTGCACTTTTAATTTTACTATCACTTAATAGATTTGATTTAAATTTATTAATTTCAAAATTAAGCTTGCTAGCTTACATGCTAATTTATATTACGGCATTGGCATATTTTATCATTAAGCCCAAAGATGATAGTATTAAAGTGGCAATGAATGATATGGAGGTAAAACTAAAGGAAAAAAATAAGGCAGAATTAGAAAATATTGTAGATTTTTATAATATAAAGTTTCATTTATTTCAAAACTATAATGATGTGGATAAAAAGTATAAAGAGATAAGGAATATTGCAGATTATGTGTGTAAAGAAGAGCAAGGAGAGGAAATAGACATGAAATGTATATATGAAGATTTAGATACTTATTTATCTTATAGATTACATAGTATTAATATTAAATATGGCCTAGAAAACATGATAAAAGAATTAGATAATAAGATAATAACAAATGTAAACTATAGAATAATATATGTTTTGTTATTTAGTATCGGGAATTTTATTGTTACAATAAGACCAAATAAAGTAAATGCTAGATGCGAGAGTGAATTAAACAGCATAATATTTAAATTTGAATTGGTAGGTCTTAAGTTTCAAATAGAGGATTTAGAAAAATATAGCGTTAAAAATAATAATAATACTGATTATCTTAGTATTGTGGAAATAAAAAATATTGTTGATAAATTAGGCTTTTCAGTAGAAAAAAATATAATATTATTTAAAATAAAAGTAGTTGAATCAAAGAAACTATATCATAAGGAAATTTTTCATTAAGAGAACGTACTATCTAACACCCAATTTGTAAAATTAATATCTGGAGAGTTAGCTTCTCTTCTTGCGGAATAATCATATATACTGTCTATGCAATGGAGTAACTGCCTTAAATTAGCAGATATATTATTTTTTTCTAAGTATATATAAATATGTATTAGAATAGCGTCAAATAAAGGCCTGTTTAAAGGCAATTCTGCAGACACAAGCTTATTATTAAAATTATTATCTTTTGGCGCGTATCCTATAAGAGTATCAATACTACATCCTATCGCCTGCGCGATAGCAGCTACGGTTTTTATCCCAGGATTCTCAATACCTCCAGTGGTAACCTTCTTAATTACATCATGTTGCAACCCAGCTTTTTCAGCGAATTGAGCCTTGTTTAAATGTTTATGATTTTGCAAACCCATGTTTTTAAGAATATTTTCTCTAAATAGTGCTCCATTATACGTAAACTTATTTTTTTCCATTGTATAAATTAATTACTTGACTTGGATAATATTATATCTATAAGATACTATTGTATCGTTATTGTTTTTATATACCCAATGAATACCATTTTAATAAAGTTAAATCAAGAAATCTAAATTTTATAAACTAAAGGAATAAGTTAAATGCTAACAGAAGGATTAAAATATTTAAGAGATGCGGAAGCGATAATGTTAGACCGCATAGATCAGCTAGTGAGAGGAGAAATCACCGGCTATAAGTATAGAGAGGATGGATGGGTATGTAATAGCCTAATATCGTGGAAAGAAATGCATATGCCATTATGGGGGAAGAATAAAGTATATCTAGTAAATAATAAAAGAAACAATCAATTAAATTAGGAGGTAAACATGAGAATTCAAACACAAAAAGATATGAAAAAGCACCAAGAAAACGCCATAGTAAGTGGGATAATCATAGAGGAGCCACATATAGGAATTAATCAGAAGAATGAAGTAATAGGACTTAGCTGGATGCATATAAGAGAAGATAGCGGGATAGATTGCGAAATTTTGATCAGTGGAGATAAATTATCAAAGTACTGCAAGGAGCATAAGGAAGAGCTGAGTATTGGAAAAAGAGTAAAATTAAGAGGAATGTTAAGCGAGGGTGAGGGAATGGATTATATGCATTTAGACAGCTATGGAGAAATCACCATATGTGCAGAAGGTGAATAAAGGGTAGAAAAATAGGAATAAATATTAGAACAAAATATTAATTGGAATAAAATATGAAAGCTATAGAAATAATTCAGGAAAAAATCAAATCTATAATAACAGCAGATAATACAGAAGAAAAGATTATAAATACGATCTTATTGCTTGGTCTTACTGTAGAAGATGAGGCTAGTGAGTCAATAGAAGAGAGAGTAGATGTGATGTTAAGTGAGTTTAATTTAGCAAGCAAAGTTGTTGATTGGAAGGAATTAGAAAATGCATTTAAATTATTTAAGGAATTTAATCTAAATATAAAAGAGCAAAGTGATGATGAGTTTTTAGATAGTATAGAGATAATTAATTTAATTTTAAAGAATCATCGTTATCAGAATATTAGCTGCGTCACAGCGAAAGAATTATATAAAATAAGCGCAGTATATGAAGTATTTGGCAAGAAACTAAAAGAGTTAAAACTGGGAGATATAGAATTAATAGGAAAACTAGAAATCAATGCAATTAATAAGTTAGGCAATACAACTGAAGAGGAATTAAAGTTATTGTGTAATTTTATCAAAGAATTGAATGTCAATTTTAGTAGCGGATATGAGGAGCTTAAAAGCATAGCTCAACTTCAAGAATTGCTAGAAGAGTTGCATTACAAGGAAAATTCATGGCTTATAGAAAAAGAAATAAGCAAAATACTTTTAGTATTTAATGAATTTGGGATATCAAAAATAGAGAAGTGGAAAGGTGATACTATCGAGAGTCTTAGTATAATTGCCAAGGAATTTGAGCTGAATTTGCCAGAAGTGAGCAAATTAGTATTAAAGAGAAAAATATCAGAGATAAAAAAGCTTAATATTGAGGTGGGAAGTGGAATAAATGAGATAAAATCAAGGCTAGAGATAATAAAATACCTAAAAAAAGATTTGGAAGATATCAATCAATTAGAAATTGGCAAAATAGTAAGAATTAGTGAAGTTTTAGGAATAAATGGAAGTGAGAAGGCTAATCAAGATAGTTATGGAATAAAAGCGATACTAGAATGGATAGAAGGCAAGGGAATAAAGCTAGAAATTGGCAAAGTAGACGAAGGAACTTTTGAAGAACTAAAAAAAATCAAAGAAAAGCTAGAATTGCTCACTGGCAAAAAAGTAAAGGACTTAGATATTAAGGGTATAGAGTTAGCTGAGAAGCTACTATCAGGATTTGGCATAGAAGAAATAGTAGATGCGGAAGTCATAGAGCTTAAAAAAATAGCGCATGTTATTGCAACATCAATAGATGATATAAAGGGTGAGAATTATTTTAGGGCGGGTGATTTAAACGAAGTATTTAGGATACTAAATCTTGATTTGAATTCAGGGGATAAAGCTAAATATGTAAAAACCAAGGAATATCTAGATAATTTTGGAATAAAGATAGCTGAGTTATCAGAGACGGAAGCGACAAATTTGGTATCAACAATGATAGGCTTAGGAATAAAGAAGGGAGAAGAATTAGCAAGCCCCCCAGAATTAACTAAAGCAATAAAAGAAGCGATCAAAGGATTTGAGTATAAAGGATTGATAGATATAGACAATCAGGAAATAGAGAAGTTAATTTTACTTACAAGTGCTGCTGGGGTGAAGGAGATATCTGAACTTAAAAAGTCTGATATAGATAAAATAAAAGCAATAAGTGAGGCATTAGAATTTAAATTTAAAGCTCTTAGCAAGGGAGCAATAGAGGCTTTAGTTTACATATTAAATAAAGAAGGGCTCAAGGAAGCAGAAAGCAAGCAAGGATGGTTGTCATGGGCTATAGAAGGGAAAGAAGCTGCATTTAAAGAAAAGCTAGTGGAAATAAAAAATAAAATTAAAGCAGTAGGATATAAGGAGGTGCTTGAGTTTAAAGAGGAGAGATATGAGGAGCTGGATAAATTGCTGGGGGAGTATGGCAAGAGTTTTACAAATATAAGGCTAGAGGAATTAAAGAAACTTAGCAAATTATATCAAAGCTTTGGATACGATTTATCTAAGGACGCATTTTATAAATTGAAAGAATTTGGTGCAGCAGTAAAAGCATTTGGAGTATTGCCATTTTGAGGTAAGTTTGGTGGAGGAAAAAAACCTTAAAGTAATAGAAGAGGTAAATGGTAGTAGAATAGGAGATTTAAGCGAAGGGGAGATTAAGAATCTTACGGAGTTAAGTGCTAAATATGGCTTAAATATGAAAGACTATGTTAATTCCAATAATTTTGAAAGAGATTATAAGAAGCTAAAAGAAAGTTATAAATCATTAGGATTTTTAGAATTAACTAAAGTAAGTGAGGAGTCAAAAATATGTATAGCGGATTTGGAGACATTAAGTAGTAAGAATAACAATTTAGAAAAGCTATCATCAGTTACGAAATTGGTTAGAGAATTTGTGCCTAAGCTGGAAGAAATGGAATTAGCTGATTGTAAAAATTTATATCATTTTTTAAAGCCTATGCAATTTGATGTGGGAAGTGAGAGAGTGGTTAATTATAAATCAGAATTAATAATTTCAGTGAGTAAGAAATGCAAGTTGGACTTTGAGGAAGAAGTGAAGTCAAGAGTAACGAATAAAGTATCTGGAATTTTAATGGATTTAGAGAAGGCTGAATTATGTAAATCAGCTAAAGAGGGTTCAGAGTGTAAAAACATAAGCAAGAATGTAATTGAAGATCTGGATGCGATCACAAATGAAATATGTCATCAGTATCATGAGGATTTATGAAGGATATTTAATCAATAAACAAAAAAAAACTAAAAACTAAAAAAAAATTTAATAATAAAAACGGAGCTAATAATGAATAATGATATAAGTCAAATAAATAACAAACAAAGTAATACTGCTGCAAATAAGAGAGTGCAAAGAATAGCGCAAGTGAGCAAATATTTGCCACTATTATTGGTGGGAGTAATGGTATTTGTGCCTGAGGTATATGCCAAGTCAGGAGATACAAAGGTATTTGAGGAGGCAACCACGAAAATACTAGGATGGGTCACTGGAGGATTTGGCAAGTTACTTGTTGCGGTATCGGTTATATTATCGGTAATTATGGGAGTAGCAGGATTTAAATGGCAACAAATTATGCTACCGTTGATACTTGGATTATTACTTGGATCAATTAATGGAATAGTAGGATTATTCTTTTAGAATGAAATGAGAGAAGTAAAAATACCAAAGACATTAGATAATCCACCAAGAGCAGCGGGAATGCCACTTGATTCAGTATTGATTGGAGCAGTGACATGGCTGCTGTTTTTTGTATTTAATGCGACATTTATAGGGATAATTATTGCTTTAAGCTGTGGGCTAATTTATCAAAGATACAAAAAGAGATCAATTGTAAGGAGAGTGGCAAGAGTATTGTATTGGTATTTACCGGCAAGTATCAATCCAATAAAGCAAGGGGTGAGAGGGCATGATAGGAAATTAGGAATAAAAGGGGAAGAGAATGGAAAGAAAGCTTAGGGTAGAGAGGAATTTATTTATAGTAGGCTTCATCATAATGGTGATGAGCAATTTGATATTGGTAATTTGCATATATAGAGGTAAGAGCACAACAATATTAGTACCAGGTATAGAGCAGAGATTTGAAGTGAGTAGTGAGAGTGCATCGAGTGAATATTTAAAATTAAGAGCGCAGGAGATTCATTTTTTAATATTTGGAATGAATAATGAGAATAGTAAAAGGATGAGGGAGTTATTGCTTATGAACATTGATAATGAAGCGAGGAATAATTTTATAAAGCAAATAGATGAGTATGCGCTCAATATAGAGAATAAGGGTTATTACTATAATTTTTCAGATATTGTTGAATATGGAATTAATAAGAAGGAATTAGTTGTTAAGATATCTGGGTATTTAGAGACATTTATTGGGGAAGAGAAGATAAATAGAGAATATAAAAGTTACAAATACGAATTCATAAATAGGGGAGGGAGAGTGTTGTTACATTCATTTAAGGAGGCGCAAGATGTTGAGGAATAAATTGGTAGGAGTATTAAAATTAGCATTGATGCTAGTGATTAGTATGAGGGTATCAAGTGATTTTGCATATGCAAAAGCAATATATAAAAAAAGCATAAATGAGGAGAGTGTTGATATATATGCAAAAAATAACGAAATACTAAATGTAGTCTTATCAGAAAAAGAGATAAATAGAATAAGTTTTGAGGGAGAGAAGGTTAAGGGACTTCATTATACAGATGGGGAGATGGAGTTTAGTATAGAAGATGGAGATTTGTATATAAAAATAAAAGCAGAGAAGCCGGTTAATTTTTTCATAAAAATGGAAAGTGGGAGGACGTATCAAATGTTGGTTGTAACATCAGATACGCCGTCTGTGCAGTATTTCGTTAAAAGAGGAGAGGGAAAGGCAAGAGTAGCGTTAGATACAGGTGTAATAAAAAAAACAGTAAGAAGGGAGCTCAATAGCTATGAGGGAGAAATAAATAAAATTATGAGTGTTGCTGAGACAAGTAAGAAATATATGGGATATGAGTTAAAGAAGCTGAATAAAAAGATATCTCTAAAAGCGAAGGATAAAGAAGTTAGAGAGGTAAAGGATGGCAGAAAAATCAAAGCAATAGAGGGTAAAGAGGTATTGTTAGTTAAGGGTAAGAGGTTTGGCTGCCATAAAGTTGAGATTTCAAATAATAGTAATGAAGAAGTAGAAATTAAAGCAGAGTATTTTGAGGGAAATTATGAGGATGTAGTTGCTAGTTATGTTGAAAAGGAGAGGTTAAGAGCAAAAGAAAAAACAAATTTATATATAGTGAGTAAATTATGAAGATATTAGATGATTTAGAAGAAAATAATGCAAAAAATGATACAAAAAGCTATGAGGAATCAAAAACTGCCAAAGAAAATCAGAAGGCAGTTTTAATTGAAGAATCAGGTATATCTATATCTAAAGAATTAAGTGTGGATATAAAAAATAAAGATGAGCCCAGTGCAGGGTCAAGGACTGAGTTAAATGACAAATCAGGAGTGAAGGCAGAGATTTTAGATGAAGTTGGAATAATACTGCGAGTAAAGGGTAAAATAAAAGAGCAGTTTATAAAATATTTTATAGTTAATAGTGGCGATAATGAGCAGAACAAGATAAACCAGAAGCGTCTTGGATTGTTTATAGGAGTAATAGTTTTGACTGTATTATTACCAGTATTTTACGGCATGAGTAAGAAAGTAGAAGAGCAAAAGGTAAAATTACCAGATAGTCAGGAATTTGAGTTACAAAAGCTAACAGATAATGGTGCGAGTTATGAGGATAAATGGATAAAAGGAGCGAAGAAGGAGGTTGATGCGGTAAAAGAAAAGGCCGATACCATAGAGCAGCAAACTAAGGAGATTACTGATAACTTAGATAAGACAAAAATTAGTAAAGAAGAGCTAAAGGAGTTGTTGAGAGAGCAGAAGCAAGTGATAGAAGCAGAATTTGAAAAAAGAATATTAGCTGAGACGGAGAAGGTGAAAAAAGAGCAATCAGATAGGGTAAAAGAGGACGTGGGTGGACATATAAACTACTCGGGAGTGCCGGAGAAGGCAAGTTATGTATTTGGTAAATATATACCTGCTGGTTCACATGCAAAAGCGGTATTGATATCTGGAGTTGATGCGGGGATTGGAATAACAAGTGAGGCGGATCCTAGGCATGTGTTAATGAGGGTGACAGGGACTGTGACATCTGCGGGATTTGGAGTGGATAATTTAAAAAGCGATGTACTTATCGGATGTATCATACAAGGACAGGCTGTAGGGGACATATCGAGTGAGAAAGCATATGTAAAGCCAACAGTTATGACATGTGCAAAGAAGCCAAATACGGTAATAGAAATTCCAGTTAAAGGATATATTATATCGCAAGGTAAGAGTGGAATAAGAGGGAAGGTAATATCTAGGGAGGGAGATTTAGTATTAAAAAGCTTTTTAAGTGAAGCGATATCGGGGCTTGGAGGAGGAGTATCGCAGAGTATGAGACCTAAATATGAAATGACCAGTGGATCATTAGTGGGAGAGAAGCAATCACTTAAAGATATATTAAGTGGGGGAATGGCATCTGGAGTAGGAAGTAGCTCAGATAGGCTTAGTGATTATTTTATTAAAAAAGCAGAGCAGTACCAACCTGTTATTAGCATAGATGAGGGGACGATAGTGGATATAGTATTCCAAGAGGGATTTAGTATGGAGGAAGTAAAGAATGAGAAAAAATAAAGAAATAGTTAAATCCATAAGTAAAAATATAATTAAGATTACAAGCATAAGTAAAAACATAAATTTGGCTATTTTATTAATTATTGCATTGCTACTTCCGGGCTGTGCAAAATATGGAGGTAATTGGGATTGTGGTACTGTAAAAGGTATAGGATGTTCATCAATAGATGAGGCGGAGAGGGTTGCTAGAGATCAGATATTATTAAATACAGGGAGCGGTACTAAGAAGAAAATCAAGATAAAGGAACATTACGAGGGATTTGAGAAAGTGCCGGAAAATGTCCTAGAGGTAAAGTGATGGAAGAATTCATTAAAGATATAGGATGGGGAGCGAGGAGTTTTTTTGACAGTTTAAAGGATGATCTAGGGGAAATATTTAGAACTAGGAGGAAGCAAGAGGGTAAGAGTACGATAGAGAAAAAAGTGGGTATATGGGATTATTTGCCATATGACAGATATGATATGGCAAGGGGAATATTTTATAATAAGGAGAGCACTGGGTTTATATTAAAGGTCAGGCATTTTTCAGGGATAGGGGAGAGAGAGGAGGAGAAGTTAGAGAGTTTTTTTAATTATGAGGCACCGTCTGAGTGTTATATAGAAGTAATAAATTATGCGAGTCCAAAGATAGGATATATAACGGATAATTGGGAGAAGCAAGCAAAAGGTAATCCACTTTATGAGAAATTAAGTAAAAAAAGAGTAGATTATATCAATAGTGGGAACTGGAGGAATATACTAGGGAGTAGAGGAGCCTATATATTTAGGGATTACGAGCTATATTTTGCAGTATCGGTAAAAAAGGGGACAGAGTTAGAAGTACTGACATCATTCAAGGAGAAGATGCAATATAGCCTTGAGAATTTGGGAAGTAAGGTAACATTGGTCAATGATGTTGGGCTTGCGATATTTTTAAGGGAGTTTTTATATCCTAATACGAGTCCACATATAGAAAGAATAGAAGAGAGGAAGAATAGGATTATAGAATATATGATGAATGATTCGGTAATAACAGCAGAAAAGGATTCTCTAAATATAAAATTAAATAACGAAAAAAGGACAGAAAAGTTTAAATATCTAACATTTGAAATAGTAGAATATCCTGATAAGTGGAGCATGGAAAAATCAGGAAATTTAATGGAGCATTTTGAGCATGGGGTGAGGATGCCATTTCCATTTTTAATTAGGTATGGGGTGAAGTTTTTAGATCATGATAGTTCAAAAAGGAAGGCAAGCAGAATAAGAGCGACAAAGATAGTACAAAATGATGCAGGGAGAGTTGCAACATTTGTGCCTAAGATGATAGAGGAGGGGGTTGAGTGGGATTATGTGGCTGGATGTTTAGACAAAGGTCAGAGGCTTGCGAAGGGAGTAATGAATGTGATTGCAATTATAAAGGAAGGGGAAGATGAGGTATATGCAGCACAGGCTGTTAAGACACATTTTTCTGGATTAAATTTTAAGATAGAGCAAATAAAGTATGAAGTAGTGAATGGATTTATAGCGAGTATGCCATTTGGATTTTCGCATTATTTTGGAAGTTTGGAGCAGCTGAAGATAACAGGAACAGTTACATCGCAGGTTGCTAAGAATTTGATGCCAGTATTTGCAGATCACGGTAATACAGCATCACCACTTATGTTACTTGGAGGCAGGAGGGGACAGTTATTTTACTATGATAATTTTACGAGTAAGGAAAACTTTAACATGGTGGTGATAGGAAAGCCTGGTAGTGGGAAGAGTACGTTTTTAAATGAGCTAACGGTATGTACATTAAGAATGGGAGGACAGGTAGTAACGCTTGATGATGGTGCAAGTTCGAAAAATAGCTGTTTAGTACAGGAAGGAACGCATATAGATTTTGAGACAGGGGAGTTATGTATTAACCCATTTACTTTTTTTATAGATAGGGGGAGTATGAAGGATTATACGCAAGATTTTGAAGAGCCATTTATAGAGTTAGTGACGAGCGTATTATGTATAATAGTTGGGATAGATAGAAATTTAATATCGCCTGAGAATACTATTTATCAGACGATTATGAGGAATGCGATAGTTGCAGTTATGGATAAATATGGGAGAGATGGAGGATTTAAAGAAATAGGGATAGAACTTAAGGAAAATGAATTATGCAGGCCACAAACAGATGAAGAAATAGCAGATAGGATATCATACGCAATTGAGGGATATACAACTGGCAAGTCAGCGCATTATTTTAATGGGAGGAGTACGCTTAGAATAGATAATATGCTGACGGTATTTGAGTTCCACAAGATAAACAGCAATAAGGTGTTAAAGAATGCAACGTTAATGCTTGTAACATTTTTAGTATATTCAAAAATGTTTAAGAGGGAAAGGAGAATGGCGCTTATTATAGATGAGGCATGGTTATTGTTGCAGCATGATGGGATGAGTGGATTTATGAGGGAGATAGCTAGGAAGGCCAGGAAGTATAGGGGATGTTTAGTGATTGCAACACAGAACTATTCGGATTTTAACCCGGAGTTTAGTAAGACTGCGCATGAGATATTACCGAATTGTGACTGGAGGATATTGTTTGGAGCTGATAATAGTGTGGATAAGGAGCTTAGGACATTATTTAGTTTAAATCACACGCAAATAAATTTGTTAAAGACAGTGAAAGCTGAAAAGGGATTATATTCAGAGTACATGATATGTCATAAAGAGGGAGGGAGTGATATAGCTAGATTATTCCTCGAGCCATTTTCTCAAGGATTATACACCTCAACGGCTGAGGATGTTAAGGCTCTTGAGGATTACAAAGCAGCAGGGATGAGTGTAGAAGAGGCGGTAGAAATGTTGGTATCTAGGGGAAGAAAATATGTTATTTAAAATAGTAAAAAGGAAGTGGAGAAAGCTTACTGATGACCAGAAAGTGCAAATTGGTATAATTTATCCAATTGTTATCATAACATTTATTGCCATAATCCTAATAATGTTACAGCAATATCAAAAGGCATATGGTAAAGATTTTGGAGTACAGGGACATAGATGGGATATAGCAGAAGCGGATATAATTGAGTATATAGAGAAAAAATTAGCAGAGGTGGATGTTAAGAAGTTCAAGGAAGAAATGATCAAAAAAACAACTGAGAGGGTAGAGGAGCCTGAGGCTGTTAGTGGGATCGTAGATGTGATTTTTGATAAAGCGACCAAATATTACTACGATCCCAGCTACGCTATACCAGAAGATATATATGATCACAAGGGAAATTTATTATATGAGGCAGGATATAAGGTTAACCCACTTGAGCAAGTGCCACTTAGAGAAAGATTGATATTTATAAATGGCAAAAACGAAAAGCAAGTAGAGTATGCGATGAGGAGGAGGGAGGAATATAAGGGAATGGCAAAGATAATATTAATAAGTGGAAGGCCGCTTGATATTCAAAGGAAAAAGAAAGTATGGATATATTTTGATCAGCAGGGAGTTTTAACCACGAAGTTAGGCATTAAAGGAGTTCCTGCAATAGTTGAGCAGGCTGGTCTTAAGCTTAGAATTATAGAGGTAGGTGAGGAAGAGTGGGGGAAGTAATGAAAAGCCAAGAATTGAAGTTAAAAGGTGGCCTTTGCAAGTATAATGAAGAGAAGATTAAGGGATGTGATGATTTTAGAATAAACTTGGCAAAGGCCCAACAAAAAAGAAATAGAAGATGTAGTATAATACTTTTAGCGATAATAGGCATTATATTTTTACAAAATATTCCTATAAGTTCATACGCCGAGGAAAGTAAAGCAAAAAGATGCAAGGGAGATTTTATAAATCCGATTACTGATGTGTGCTGGGAGTGTTTATTCCCAATTACACTAGGGAGCATAGAGCTTAAGGGGAGTGATAAGCCAGACACTAAGAATCCAGGATCTCCAGTATGTGTGTGCATGAAGAATAAATTGCCAATACCTGGAATTACAGGTGGATTTTGGGAGCCAGCGAGGATGACAGATATAAGTGCAGAGCCATATTGTTTTGTAAACTTGGGGGGAGTGAAGATGGATATGGGATTTGAGAGGGGGTATGGATCAAGACCAAAGGCAACAAGTGCTGAATCGGCTAAGGTATATGTGCATTATTATATATATCCATTACTGTTGATGTTAAATATATTTACAGATGTGATATGTTTAGAGAGGGTGGGATTTGACTTATTTTGGACCACGGAGCTTGATCCGACATCGGATGACGAGTTATCGTTATTGATGCATCCTGAGGCATTTTTATTTAATAACCCAATATCACAAAGTGCATGTGCGGTAGATTGTGTAAAAACATCATTACCAAAGTCATCATTACCGATAGATAGTTTATTTTGGTGTAATGGATGTCAGGGGACGTTTTATCCGATGAATGGTTCGATAAATTATCATAATGGTGGGGTATCGGATGCATTATCTGCAACTGGGAAGATAATAGCAAAGATGCATAGAAGTGGGCTTGGAGCTAATACAAGTGGTACTAGCAATAAAGCATTATGTAAAAAAGTAGTGGCACCAGTTATTAAGAAATCTCAATATCGTTATCAATTAATAAACCCAGATAGCAGTAAAAGCTGTTATCCACTCGGGAGTACAACAAGTAAATTTGAGGCAGCAAAGGAGATACCTATAACACGTGAAGATTTTGGATATTTAATATGGCAAAAAAGAAATTGTTGCATCTTATAGGCTGGACAAGCCTAATCATTGTTACTGCAGCTAATATCAATGCTGTGGCAAATAATGATGTGGGTGGTTATATTGGCGATAATATTAATAAGCAATATCAACAAGAAATACAACAAGAAGTAGAAAATGAAACACAAGGAAGCCTTAAGAAAGAGGAAGTATTAGAAGAGGAGAAGAAAATAGCAAAAGAAGTAAGAGAGAGGGTAAAAAAAGAGAGTGATCAACATGGAGATTACGGGCATGGGAATTTACAAAACTTTAGAAGAGGAGAAAAGCTAGAAAATGAAAAGTTAGTAGATGAGATATTTAAAAAAGTTAAGGTTTTGGAAAAAGAATATGAGAAAATACATGAAGATGTAGATGAGAAAGTAAAAGGACAGGAGGAATGGGCTAAGAGAGTAGTAAAAGATACAGAGAAGTCAATTTATGCATATAGCCAAAACAGGCCAAAAACTATAAATAATGAGGTGCTGGAAAATTATTTAGAAGGATATAGCCAAATATTAAAAAGCAATAAAACAGATGAAGGATTGGAGGATGGTTTTTATATAGCAGTAAGTTTATCAATGCCACAAGCATTGCTTGCAAGTTTACATAATCAGGCAATAGAGTTAGGAGGGAGGTTAATAACGAGAGGATTAAAAAATAACAGTTTTAAAGAAACAATATCTGCGATCAAGGAGTTATCGGAAAGTGGTATAGTTGTAGATATAAATCCAAAAATATTTAGGAGTTATGAGATTAAGCAGGTGCCAACTTTTGTTTTAATTAGGAATGGCAAATCAGATGTGATGTCTGGGAATGTGAGTTTAGGATATGTACTTGAAGAATTTAAAAACAGAGGAGAGATAAGTGGAGGTTTGGAAGGTGATAAGTAAATGCAGAAGTATAATAAAGGTGCATGTATTTATATTGATGTTAACAGCGGCAATGATTGCATTATCTATGGGTTATGCAATGAGTGCAGTAAGTGAAAGCACCTTAAGAAGGTATAAAGATGATGCTAAGAAAGCAGCGCAAGAAGTGTCTGAAAGTACGATAAGTAAAATGTTTGAGAGTGATATAGAAAGCAGTAAATCTAGTGAGCTTAAAAAGAACATGGCGCACTATCAGGGAGAAAACGTAGAAAATGCAGGATTAGATATTAAAAGAGCTAATGATCAGGGAGCAGTAAGAAGAGGGGCTGGGAAAAACGTAAATAAAGCGAAATGTGGAGCTGAGAATTGTGAGCTTGGGAGTATATTTAGTTCATCGGCAATGATGGATAGGGAAGTTAAGATGGATGAAGCTGGATTTAAAAGAGATGAGGAAGGGAATATAATTGACAATAAGGGATATATAGATAAGGCAAAGAAAATAGCTAAAAATGCGGCAACAAACTTTGATTTTATCAAAGGGGAAGATGTGAGATGCAAGGATATAGAGAAATTAAGTAAGATCAGGACAATGGAAAGTTGTGATCAATATTATGATGTGGTGCATAATACATGTCCAATTAATCAGGTGGTTGAGATAGACCAGAAGTATATATATGAGTGTAGTAAGAAGCGAGATGTAAAGGAAAAGATATGTGAGGAGAAGGTGATAATGGACAGTGTAGGGTGTGATGATAAATCAGATTGTGGATATGATGCAGGAGGGATGGTGCAAGGAAGTATAGATGGGAATATATTTTGGAGAGCAAATTACCCGAATTTATATTTAGGGACAATAGATAAAGTAAGGGATAGTGGGAGGTGCCATATAATTGATAAAAACATAAATTTTATAGTAAAGAATAAAGATAGTATAAAGGAATTTAGAGTAACTAACATACAATACAGTGATTGGATCAGAATATCAGTAAATGGGGTGCAGGCATATAATAGTATGGGTGGGGATGGACCATATTGGAGAGAAAGAAGTTGGTATGGAGGATATGGTGAATTCACAAATTTACATTCAGGAAGTGTAGTAAGAACGTGCAATACAAAAAGATTCTATAACACGAGCCCAAACGTGGATTTAGTGCAGTATTTAAGGGATGGAAATAATACCATTAGAATAGAATTGGCATTTGGGAATAGTGGAAGATTATATGTTGAGTTAAGAGCAACTCAGTATTGTTGCAATCATTGGAAGAAAGAAAAAACTGAGGTTAAATGCAGATACGTAGATTAATCTCAATTTTAATAATATTTGCTATTTTGATGCAAAATGTTGTGGCGACGATATTGCCAACTGGATTATGGATTGAAACAGCAAATGCATTAGAGAATAGCAATGATAGAAATTTCCAGGAGGATAAATGTGACATTACAAAAGAAAAGCAATGTGTAGATTATAGTACAAAAACGATAGAAGGATTTCCAATTACTCGTTGCTGGAAATATGAAGAAATATCAAGATGCGTAGGTCGGGAGAAAAACTATTGTCAGACTTTTGAAGATAATAGGGGGTGTCATGAGCAGCATGGTAAATGCTTAGAGCAAGCAAATGTGAGTAAGATGTGCAAAAACTTTGAAAAGAAATTTAAATGTGGAGATAAGCTTGAAGAAAATGCTGAGGTGAGGCATGTAGATACGGAGTATTTAGTAAAAAGGGATGAGAGAGATTTATCAAATTGTACTGAAAGCGATTTAAAGAACTGTGTGATAGAGCATGAAAAATGTTTAGAGCCTGCAGAGACGAGAAATATCAATGGGAAGGATGTGTATAAAAAGTGCTGGAAATGGGATAGGAAATATTATTGTAAGCAAAATAGTTATATAGATGAATGTAAGGGATTAAAGGAGAAATGTAAGGAAAAATCAAGAGAATGTATGCATCAAAATGAAAAGGGAGATTGTGAGCATTGGGAAGTGAATTATGAATGTGAAGAGGAGAGTAAGGAGAAAGTAGAGTGCATAGGAGGAAGATTTTGCATCGGCGGAATATGTGATACTCACGAGAGATTTAGGCCTAATAACTTTGGAGAAAATATAGGTACATTGATAGCGCTTGCGAATATGAAGAAGCAAGGGATGGAGGGTTGTAAATGTCCTGAAGGGAAGGCGGAGTGTAATCCTGAAGATATAAATCCAAAAGATTGTAAATTTTTTATAGGAGATGAGCATAAATGTCAGAAATTCAGGGGACAGTGGATCTCATATGCGATAGCGGCTGCATCAATATATATGACATGGGGAGCGATTCCAATTGGGATAGTGCCAGGACAGGGAATAGGTGCAGTTGGAACTAAATTAGGAAGTATGAGTGCAATGGAAGCTGCTAAATTTGCAGGTAAGCAAGCTGCAAAGGTGGCAATAGCTAGTATGGCAAGAGTAGATTGTTGTGCAATGGACGGGACATTAACGGCATTTTGTAGAGGTAAGGCGGTAAATTTAAAAGTAAAGAGGCAGCAGAGGTTTTGTGTGAAGGTGGGTAGATATAAAAAGAAGTTGGGATTAATTGTGGTGACAAGTTATTGTTGTTTTAAGAACAAGCTAACCAGGATAATACAGGAGCAGGGGAGAGCCCAGTTAGGTAAGAGTTTTGGGAGTGCGAAGAATCCGGATTGTAGTGGACTTACGGTAGAAGATATACAGAAAATAGATTTTAGTAAGATAGAGTGGAGAGAGGTAATAAAGGAATTTAAGGAGAGTGCTGAGGAAGCAATGAAGGAGAATATGAAAAGTGGTAAATTTGAGAAACAAGCAAGAAAGTTGGCTGAAGAATACAAGGGGAAGAAATTTGATAAAGATGCCATAAAAGTGAAAGCTGAAGCGTATAATAAAAAGAGTGAAGTAAATGATGAAGAGGAGTCAGTGAGATTATTGATGGAGAGAAGGTTGGAGGGATTTTATAAGGGAGATAATGGTAGTAAATAAAAATAATAAAATAGGTAAAAAAATGTTTAAATTACAATTAAAAGATATACTAAAGGGTTGGGATGATGGAGATAGTAAAAAACCAGTAGGATTAGTAGCAATACAATATCTGGGAATTTTATTAATAGCTGTGATAACTGCTTTAATGATAGGAAAGTTTGTTGCGGATAGTTTTGGATCTGGAAAATTCAAATATGAGTATTTTTATATAGCAATAATAAATTTAATTATAGGATGTGCATTATTTGATATTGGGGTAGGAAAGAATAAGCTGGCAAAGATTATAGGTCTGGTAGGTTTATATTTATTATTATATGTAGCAGTAATTTCTGGTTTGTTGCCAACATCTATAGAAGGCTATTACATAGCGAGCTATAAAGTTGTAAGTATAAGATACGCTGCAATAATAGGGGTTTTAGGTCTTATACTGGGGAGTTACTATATAAGGAATGCATGGAGATATGTTGCGAGTACTATATTAATAATGGTGTTGGCATATTTTATAGCTATGAGGGTGGGATTAGGATTTATTTTAGATATAGCGGCATTACCAGTAATATTATCATCAATACCAGCATTAATTGTAAGCAAGGAAAAGGGAGAAGGTAAATATCGGTTTGCGCACAAATTCTTTTTGCCATATATAGCGAGTTTACTAGCTTTTTTAGTATTAAGACCGTTTGGTCTGACAGGATCAGATTATGTTATTGAGCCATGTGCTATATCAATTGCAATAATAGGCTTGTTTTATGGTGAGTATATTAGGGTCAAGTATAGAAGGAAAGCCCCACTTAAATTTTATAAACTGTTAATGCTGGTGTTTTTATTGAGCCTAATTATAAGGAGTACATTAACGATATTGAGGAGTGGCTGGGTATGAGTAAGTATTGGATTATAGGAATAATAATATTCACGATAGGAGTTTATAATCAGAAAGGCACTGCAACTATCATGGCAATAATAGTGGCGATAGGGCTATATAATTACTTTGGGGAAAAGCCTTTTAAGATTGAGAATTTTCAAAGTGATGAAAATTATTTGAATGATAGATATGTAGGTCAGGATATAAATTTAGTACTGAAGGATTTTGAAGCCTCTGGGTTTAAATGCAGTGTATATGAATTAACTAAGTATGATTTATTAGTGGCGGATAGAGAAAAACATACAAAGCAATTTGTATGTAGATATACGACCAACACAATATCACTACAGCCTTTTTATAATTATTCAGTCAGTGTAGGAGCAGATGCGGATGATAAGGTCTCAAGTATAGGGCTGCTTAAAAAATTTATAATAGGTAAATAAATATGATAGAAATAAAATTGATAGCAAAACCAATAGAGTTGTTTAAAAAACTAGAGGATCATGCGCCGCAGCATTTGTTTATTATCAAAATAGATAATCACGGTGACAAGTATACAATCAGAGGCGGTCCAAAAGGAGGAGATGGATTTATAAATTGGCTAACAGCTGATTTAGAGGTGACAATATCAAAATATATGGCAGTTCATCCAGATTGTCCTGATAGACGCGTTGATAGTAGAGATAAGGATTGCATAGGATGGGACAAATGGCCTTCACATACTCTAGCTGTGGGAGATGAATCTGAGATACCTCAATATTGGGAAAAAGCAGTTAGCAGAGCTGAATGGATAAATCAGCAAAGATTTGATTATAAGCTACCAATAGAAGAGTTAAAAGAGCTATATGGATTTAGTTTTGGTGGGCACTTAAATTCAAATACAGCAGCAAAGGATATAGTAGAGGTAATGGGCATAGAGTTTAAGTTGCCTAAATTTAAGGTTAAGAATGGAGAGGAGAGGGAGGTATATGCTCCTGGATACGATGGTGTTATGGAGTATAGCAGGGTAGACATAGTAGTTAATTGGTTTAGAGAGTTAGACGAAAGAGATAAGGAATATGTAAAAAGGGACAGTTATTTTTTACATTTACTACAAGAGCAATATTTAGAAAACACAGAGGTTCTAGGTACAAAAGCACGGCTAAAGATAAGTCAATGTATATATAAAAGTTATGTAAAGATGAAAGAAAATGAGGATAGTGGATGTGTGAAGACAAGTTTGTCCCCAAGTGTTAGAGAAATAAATAAGCATAAATATAAAATATACGAATATGTATATAGGGCTATCATGGAGGATATAGATGGGGAAGCATATAAAATGCTTGGTAGGTATGCAGAAGAAAAAAAAGATTGCGAGATAGCTAATATCTTTAAGCATGCAGCAAGTAGTAAAAAAACATCAAAGGTATTACTGGAGTTGCAAATGTCGCAAGAGTTCCACGAATATGAGCATCAAATATATGAAGGTTGCATAATATTGGATAGGAGTGATTATACGAGGGAAGAATCTCAAATGCATAAAGATAGAAGAAATTGTTGATTCATGCAGTAGGGTTGATAGGTATGAGGAATTATAATGGAATATTTAGGAGTAATGATAAAAGTATATGGCAATTTATTATTAGGAAAAAGCAGAAAGGAGTTGGGATCAGCACTACAGTGTGTTATACTTGTAATATCTAATATAACAATAAAAAGAGGTACAAAATGCATATGAACATATGGCTTAATAATGAGCTAATGAAAGAGGTGGAGGCAATAATGAAAGCAGAGGGTAAAAAGAGGAATACAGTAATAGCAGATGCAGTTAATGAGTATGTAAGAAAGAAGCATCATAATGAGTGGCCTGAATCTATAAAGAATTTTAAAGGAATAAAAGGGTTGGAAGATTGGGAGGGATTTGAAGCAGATAGAGAGAACCTAAGGGAAAATAAAGAAAGTATGTTTGAGGAAGGAAAATGAGATATTTATTAGATACATGTGTGATAACGGATTTTGTAAAAAATAATCAAAAGACTGTTGAAAAAATAAAGCAGTTGTCGCCAAAAGATTTGTGTATTTCGGTCATTACAACATCAGAAATAGAATATGGGATACAAAAGATAAATGGGACAAAAAAAGGCGATCATATAATCAAAGTCACAAATGCATTAGTCGGTATAATAGAAGAAGTAAGTGTTGATCATAATATAGCTATAGAGGCAGGGATGATAAGAGCGAGATTAGTGAGTGAAGGCAAAATAGTAGGAGCGCATGATATATTGATTGCTGCAACAGCAAAGGTGAACAAGCTAGTGATGATAACGAATAATATCAAAGATTTTATTCGAATAGATGGTTTAGCAATGGAAAGCTGGAAAGAGGATTAAATGAAGATGCTTACCAAGGTGATAATTATTTTATTAATTGCAGTAGCTATAGTGGATAATGCTATAGCTACAGGATTTAAATTCACTCCTGAAGTTTGCAAGAAGTATGGGCTTGGGAAGAATTGGTATTGTGATAATCAAAGTAATAATCAAGATCTGGGAAAGGATACAGAGATAGAGGATATATTAAATTCAAATTTACCTGGGGAGAAGAAAGCGGAGTTACTTGAAGGATTGAGAGAGCTACATACAAAAAGGGCTGTAATGGATGGCAGGCAAGAGGATATAGATAAGGCAGTAAGGATACAGGGGATATTTGCTAAGAAAGTGATAGAATATGCAAAGGTAGCGCAAAGAACAGTAGATAGTGATCCAAAATTAGCAGTGACGCATAGTAATTTTAAATATGACACAGAAGAGGCAATGGCGGGAGCGGAATTAGAAAGATATTTAAGAGAGGGGAGTAAGAGGTATATATTGGTGATGATATACAGCGCAAATTGTGGAAGTTGTCAGGCGCAATTACCCAAGATACTGAGAATGAAGGAGAAGTGGGGATATAGAAATTTAGGTATTAGTGTAACAGAAGAGCATTTTGAAGGATTTGATGAAAGCTTAAGCGATAGTGTGGTAGCTAAGGATGGTAGTATAATAAAATATCCAACACTAGTGGTGCTAGATACAAATAAGCAAGAAAAGATATTCCTAAGTAATGGTATTACGCAAGTAGAGGAAATGGAAGAGAGGCTTGTTGCATTAATAAAGGAAAGGAAATAGTTGAGGTAAAAAAGATGATAAATATGGCGAGAAATATAACAATGAGAGCAAATAAAACAAAGATAATAAAAAAATATGAAAAGTTGTCACAAATAGTTATTGTATTGCTATTATTGATAACAATATCAAATAATGAAGCAAAAGCTGACGTATATAAAGGAGCATCAAATTTATGGAAGAGTTTGGGAGGCAAGAGTGTATCGACGGGTGCAAATATATATAAGTCGCAAAGTGGAGGTCATGTAACACTTGGAAATGTATATTTAGCAAATACACAGAAGCACAGGCCAATAATAAGTGTGAATCATCCAGAGATATCGCTTAAGAATCCATGTGTAGGTTCCTCGGTAATAAATTTAGGAGGGCTTGCTCATATATCGGGAGAGGAATTAAAGAATAAAGTACAAACGATAATACAGTCAGCAGGTCTTGGGTTTGTATATTTAGGGTTATCGGCGGTGTCGCCAGTACTTAGTGAAACATTGCAGGAGGTATTTAGCAAAATACAAGAGATGGGTGGATTTTTAAATGATGAATGTAATACAGGAATGATGGCAGCGACATTTGTAAAAGATAAAGCAGCTGAGCATTTTAGTAGTAAGCAAAATCAAATAGTAGAGCATGAAATGTCAGGCAAGGGAGATAAAGCAGATTTGTCATCAGTATATAAGAAAATGCCAAAGGGGTCTGGGGATAAAATTGAAGAGATAGCAAAAAAGAATCCTGAAAAGAGATTAGTAAATGTAAATCTGGCATGGGATTCACTAAAAAAGTTAGGTGCAGATGAAAAAACCAAGAAGCTAATGATGACATTAAGTGGGACGATTATCGTGCATGAAAATAAGAATAATAAGGATGGAGAGCCTATTGTACAGTATATAGCGCCAAAAATAATAAACCCTGAGTTATTGGAGGCATTACTTAAGGGGAATAGTGAGATGAAGATATTGGGATGCAGTGATAATGAGCAATGTTTAAAAATAAAAGAGGACAGTCAGAAATTAGGAGCTGAAGATGGGTTTGAGTATAAGGTGGCGCAGTATTTTAAAAAGTTTGGAGATGCGCTTGCAGATGATAAGGATTTAGATAGCCAGTCACAGAATTTCTTAGCAAAGGCATCATTGCCAGTATTTATGATGTATGATGGATTATGGCTTAAAACAGATGGGCATCCAGAGGCTGAAGCAGGAATTTTAATTGAGATAACAGCATGGAATATACTTTATCATTATTTAACTGAGTTAATAAATGAATCAATAGAAGCTGCTAATAATTATACGATAGGAGCGGCTACCGAGTTAAATAGGTACAAAGAAGGATTAATCAAGACAAGGGAAATGCTAAATAATTATCAAATCAGGGACAATAATAGGCATAAATTACAGGTAATGCTGGTTCAAAGAGCTGAATATATGAATAAGGCGATGAATGAAGAAACAACTAAATTGATAGGAGGATTATAAAATGGATTTTGATGTATATACGATAGGAACTGGTATTTTTCTAGAGCACTGCTTTAATGCGATAAGGATGTTGTTTGGAGGAGGATTTACTGGACTCATGAAGCAAGTTACAGTTATAAGTTTATTAATAGTAATAATAAAATATTTATTGGCACCAGATTTTAAATCAGTGGCGCTCTGGTTTATTCAAGTATTAGTAGTGACTAGTATACTGGTAGTGCCAACAGCTAGGGTACACATACATGATAAGTTGCCAAATAGCTATGGATTTACTCCAGCACCGAGGGTTGTTGATGATGTGCCACTAGGGCTTGCATTTATGGCATCTATTACGTCAAGAGCAGGTAATTTTTTAATGGAAGAATTTGAGGGAGCATTTAGCGGGACATTTTCTGTAAATAAAAGGAGTAATATATTATTTGGGTCAAAGATAATTGAAGATACTATGGATTTAAGGCCAGAGAATGCAAATATAAAAGCTGCATTTAGAATGTTTACATCTGAGTGTTTATTAAAAGATGTAAAAGCAGGGATGAATAGGAAGAATGGATATACAGTACAAGATTTAAAGAGAGCAGAAGATTTACTGGGTTTTTTAGCAGAAAGAACATCAAAGGCAAGGAGAGTGTATTATGGGAATTCTTTAAGAACATTAAATTATAACAATCATAGTGCTGATGTAGGAGATAGTTATATATCATGTAATAAAGTTGCAAAGATCATAAAAGAAGCGGTGGAGAAGGAGACTGAGAGCATGATACCAAAGATGGCAAGAGGATTTTTTGCAAAGTTCTTTCCAAAGAATTCGCCAATGAATTTTGATCAGGCATTTAGGAATTCATTAAGTGGTACATATGAGTTATTTTTAGGAAGTTCGCAAAATGCTAGCAATATAATAAAGCAAGCAGTTGCGATAAACAGTTTTAAAGATACAGTAGAAACTGCATTTGCAAATGTAGTTACAGAAAGAACTACAGATAGATACTATACGTCAATGGCGAATTTAGCATCTAAATCAATAGTCTATTTGAGAGCATTATTTGAGTTACTGATATATGGACTATTCCCGATAGCAGCAATCCTATTGTTAACACCTGGGAGTTATCCAATACTTAAGAATTATTTTACCTCATTCATATATTTACAGTTATGGATGCCGATATATGCGATATTATTTGTAGTATTTGCATCGCAATATCAATCAATGGGAGCAGAAGTAAATGGTGTGACCTGGAATAATTTTACAAAAATTAGGTCAATTAACCATGAGATAGCATTATTATCGGGTTATATGATATTCTTTACGCCATTTATTGCAGGGTTAGTGCTTAAAATGGGATTATCATCACTTGGATCATTATCTACATCGATGTTTGGAGCGCAACAACAAGAAGCAGCACGGATTGCATCTGACACAGTTAGAGGGAATTATAGTACAGGCAATATGAATATGGATAATCATAGTTACAATAATTTATCAGCAAATAAGCATAATGATAATTATGAATATATGACTGGCATAAAATCATATAACAGCATGTCAGGAGCTAAAGTTAGTGAGTTTGCAGATGGTAGCAGTTCGATGGATATGAGTCCTTCAATCAATAATGCTGGTGGATTAATATCTATAGATTGGGGTTCGCATATGGGTAAGAAATTAGATAATAGTATAAGTAATTCACAAAGTGATATGACAAAGAGCAGTAGTGATTATTTAGAAAGTACGTCTAATGTATATTCAACTTTACTTGGATACAATCAGAGCTTTGCTAAAGGGAGTGGTCAATATAAAGATTTCCAAGATAGCTTAAGTAACGATCAAAGACAATCATTCCAGGATGCTAGTAGATTAATAGAGCAGACTTCACAGAACTTTAACATATCTACAGATGATGCACTGAAATTAAGTGTAGGAGCGAGTCAGGGGATAGGATTTGATATACTTATCGCAAAAGGACGATTTAGTGTAGGTGCTGATGCTAGTAAAACAAGTAATTTAAGGGAGGCATATGAACATATGCAATCTTCGAGTAATTCTAAGGAATATAGTGAGAGTTTAGGTGCTATGCAGTCATATCTAAAAAGTGACAGTACAAAAGAGCATTCCTCTCAAAATCAGGATTTCTATGATTCGCTTAAGAATGATTTTGTTAAATCACAAAATGCTAGTAAATCATATCAAGAAGCACAGCAGAGGTATGATAGTTATTCACAGCAAAGGAATGAATATGCTGAGCAATCACAGAGGATTAATGAGAATCTAACTCCTAAATTCATGGAATGGGTTAAGTTTAAGAAGGGTAATGCAGGAGCAGAGGAAATATTTAAAAAAGGAGATGCGGGCACGTTATCATCACTTGCGAATAGATTTATAGAGGATAATGGTCTTAATAGTCCTATTAACTCAACTACATATAAGTCAAAGGAGCACAGCAATAATCCTGATTCAGCGTTTATGGGTCAATCATTTTTTAGCTCAGGATTTGGAACAGTTTCTAAGGGTCAGGGTGGGAGTGAGGAAACTGTAAGTAATGTAGTTGAGAAGAAGTTAAGTGGTGGTATAAATGAAGATGATATAAGGCAGAAGTATGAGAGTCATGTTGGTGATGTTAAGAGAGAAGAGGGTGGGAAGATAAAAAAATTAAATGAAGAAGTAGCTATAAAGGATGCTGCAATACAACCAATAGACACTAAAAAAGATACTAATAATAACCAACAACCAGTAACTAATAATAGTTTATCTCAAAATAATGAAGCGTCCAATAATTCTGATAATAAAGATAATACTAATTCAGCAGGACAAAGCTCTATAAATGCAAAGACTGATTCAAATGAAAATAAAATAAAAGGTGAAAGCAACGATCAGAATGATGACGAGATCACAGTATTTGAATCAAATTACCAAGCTCCTAATGCGTTTGCAGGTAACATTCATAAAACCGTGGGACAAAGTAGTTTGAATGAAAAGAGCACTTTCAAAAAGCAACAAAATTCCACAAATAATCAATTAGGTCAAAAGAGAGATGCAGTTGGTGACAGGCAAAATGAATTAGATACAAAATCTAAAGATAATATAAATAAAGGGGTGAGGAAAAATATGGGTGGAAGTATAATCCAGGGTGCAAAGGATAATGTGAATGATAATATTACGGCAGTAAAGAACGCATACTTTGATGTAACTGGACAGTCTGAGAAAAAGCAAGAATATAGTAAGATAGATAAACCTGCCATAAACCTAAGTGGCGATGATTTAAAAATACAAAAAAATAATGATAAGGATAACATCCCTAACTCTCAGAATGTAACAAGTAATAATCAAACCCAGGACAATCAAGCTTCTTCAAGCGGAATTAAACAGGATTATGAGATAGTGAATAAAAGTAATAATTCTCAATCAACTCAGAATAGTGTACTCAAGCAAAGTAAAGGCCTGAGTATCAATATTCAGAATGAAGACAAGAATATTGATAATTTGAACAACGCAGAAAACAAAGATAATGCTACGCCAAATTTGCCAAAGCAGAGTTCTAATAATTCGACTTCTCAGCAAGGTACTCTAAAACAAAATATAAGCGTATATAAGAATGGCGAAAAAAAGAATAAAAATGAGGATAAATAGAAATGTCATATAAAGCTAAAAAAATATTAACTGTAATTCTTTTTTTATTTTTGGGAACTATGGTTTTTTCTAAATCAATAAGGTCATTTTTTGCTGATGATACTATGAAGTTAATTACAGAGCATAAAGAGAAGATAGGCACTGTGGGTGCAAAGCATAAAAGTTATGTAACAAGAAAAATAGATGAAGCTAGAAAAATGTTTGATGAGTTAGATGATGGGATGAGCCAGTACAAATATGGAAATAAAATTATGAAGGATGAAAATATTTGGGAAGCAAAGAGAGTCGGGGATATAGAATATAAAAATATAAGGAATCAGTATTTGAATATATTCAGAAAAGAGGCGCAACAATTAGAAAAAGTAAAAAATACTTTAAGAGATGAAGGGATAACAGAAACTGATTTTATCCAGGATGAAAGATATAGAAAAGCAATAGTATATGCATTTGAGCAAATAGGATTTATGTTTAGTAGTCATGCGGTAAGATTTTTTACTGAATGTGACCAATTTGAAGCAGATAGTGGTAGGTATACTAATCCTCAATGTGACACTTTTTACAACCATATATCTAAAAAGTATTTTGATAGCGGATATGTAAGCGAAAAATTAAATTATTTAACTCAACTAAAGAAGGAAATGGGGAATGCATTTTTAATTAGCGATGAAAGAGAAAGAGTTAATAGAATAACTGTGCTTCATAACAACATAACATCTGTATACTTCACGGAAGTAGAAGAGGATAATGAAATAAGACTTGCGAGATATGCCACTGAAAATGCAGCTAAAGCATTACTTCCTTATAAAAGATTTATATTTGAAATATTAAATGCACAGAGGAAACTAAATAACAAAATAGAAATAGAAGAATTTTTTATGTCAGCTTTAAAAAGAAGTTGTGTTAATGGATATATGGATAATCGATACATAAGCGGAGAAAAAAGCATTAAAGATGCTATAATATTTTGTGAAGATTGGTTAAAAGATCACAAAAATTCTGGTAGTAGCGACAGAGTTATTGGTGATAGAATATATCATTCACTTGACTATTACTTAAGTGGCAAAACATTAATAAAATTTTTAGAATCATACAAAGACTTTGGAGTAAACGATAATGAATAAAAACTATAAACTAGACCAAAATTACGGCACATTAGTAGCAGATTTAAAAAAGAGAGTAGCAGAATCAAGGTATAAAGCTACTTTAAGTATAAATAAGGAGTTAGTTCTACTATATCATCATATAGGTCAGCAAATACTTAAATCTCAAAAAGTTCATGGCAGGGGTGCAAAAGTAATAGAGCAGCTATCTAAAGATTTATATTCGGCATTCCCGGAGATGAAAGGATTTAGCTCTAGGAATTTAAAATATATGCGTAAATTTGCAGAAGAATATCAAGATCAGCAAATTGTGCAACAGCTTGTTGCACAATTACCTTGGGGTCATAATGTTGTTTTACTGGATCGAATATCAGACAGAAGAGAACGAGAATTTTATATAAAAGAAACAATCCAATATGGATGGTCTAGAAATATAATGGTGATGCAAATAGAGAGCAATCTTTACATGAGGCAAGGAGGAGCAGTTACAAACTTTGATAAGAGATTACCTAATCTACAATCTGATTTAGCAGTAGGATTAATGAAAGACCCATATTGCTTTGATTTTCTAAGCTTAGGCAGGGATGCCCATGAAAGAGAAATAGAAAAAGGCTTAATATCACATATGCAAAAGTTTTTGCTTGAGCTCGGCGAGGGATTTGCGTTTGTAGGTAGTCAGTATCATCTAGAAGTTGGTGGTCAAGACTTTTTCGTGGATATGCTCTTTTATCATTTAAAGCTACGCTGCTATTTTGTGATAGAGCTCAAAAATACAGCATTCAAACCGGAATATTCAGGGAAGCTTAATTTTTACTTATCAGTTATAGATGATAAATTAAAGCATAAAGATGATAACCCATCAATTGGTTTAATTTTATGTAAGTCTAAAAATAAAGTAGTAGCAGAATATGCGCTTAGAGATATAGAGAAGCCTATAGGGCTATCTGAGTACAAATTACCTGAAAAAATTATTGAGAAATTGAAAGCTACTCTACCAAGTATAGAAGAGCTTGAGAAAGAGTTGTCAAAAGATATAGAAGAAGTAGAGGATGTTGAAAATGAATAAAGAAAAAACAATAAATTCGGCAATTAAGATGCTTTCAAAATTAAAGTCTAATCCAGATAAAAAAGGGGCTGGGAAGCATAAAAAATCTAGAAATTCAGGATTTAGTTTAAGAAAGTGGTTAATTATATTGTTTGTATTATTTGGACTCTTTACGGTTGTAAGGATATATTACGCAAAAGGCATATTTAATACACTGATAGAGCTTTGGGAGAATGCAGGAGTAGATATTGGAGCATTTGATGAAAAAGATACTAGAAGATATCAAAGAAAGCAAAGAGAAGCAGTGCTTATGAAGAAAGAGGGAGAAATCAAACAAATGCAAGAAGAGGAGGTGAAAGCTAAGAAAAGCATTTATCAATTAAAAGACTCATATTTAGAGTTACAAGATGAATATAGTAGTTATGTAGATACTGAGGGCTATTATAAAAAAGGAGTAGTTAAAACAGAATATAATAAATCAGTAATAAAAAAATATCGTGACAAACAGTATGAGCTGGTAGCAAAACTTGAAGAGTGTGAGTACTTGATAGAAAATACAGTCAGGACTCATATTAAAAAGGCAAAAAATTATCATAAAGAGATAGAAGAAATTAAAGTACAGATAGGAGAGTTAGCCCTAAAAGGACAGAAAGGATTAAGTGAAGAAGAGATAGATAAATTAGACACCCTGGCTGGTAGAATAAAATCTATCAATAAATGGCAGTTAGTTACAGATAGGGAAAAATTAATACTTGCATTTTTTGAAAGTAATCAAGCTGTAGTAAACAATTGTCCATGTGTATTTATGATAAGTCAATTATGGGGAGAGCTGAGGAAAGATAAATATTTTATGAAAGAAATAGTGTCACTAAGGCTTAAAATGCATATGCAGGAATATATGCATACTATTTGGAAGATGGAAATTATGGAAAATAAATTAAATTAATCAGAGGTATTAGCAATGTCAGAAGTAAGATTATCACTAAGAATTAGTGAGAATGAAAAAAAGGTAATAGCTAAATTAGCGGCTGCAAATAATATGACAGAGACGGAATATATAATCTATCGAACGTTGACAATAAATCCGCAAAATCCAGATAACATTGATAATGAGTATTGTTATGAATTTCCAACAAAAGAACAGCATGAATATTTTCAAGTTGTAGCTCTTGTAGAATTAAGAATGATGATGGAAAATTTAATGATGATGGAGTATGCAGATATTTGGGATGAATTAAAAGCAAAAATGATTAGGGAATCACAGGGTAAACTTAGTAGAGGCTCGTACCGCAAAATAAAAGTAGAAAAATAGAGTGGTATAAATGGGTAATTTTGTAAGAGGCGGACAGTTAATAACGCATTCATTTAGAATGAATTATCAGGTATGGAAAATACTGATGCGATGTGTTTTAGCGATAATGTTATGTGGAGTTTTTTATACATTTTATAATGACATAGGCACATATGATTGGAAGAATGTGCCAGGATATATAAAAAAAGAGGTGGCATTTTTTGATGAGGCAGTAGTTACATATTATACAGAGTATGGGTATAAACATGAGCAAACGAAGAAGTTTGCAAAAAACAACCCAGTATTTAAAAGACTAGAGCAAAAAGTAGAAAGGGCATTGTATAAGGGCTTGATAACAGGAGGAGTGTTATCAGCGATATTACTTATGGGAACGGTATTTTATTTTTATAGGACTGGGAAAAATCGCACTGTAAGTATGGCAATAAGGGGTATATTTCTTGAACAATTTGATGTAATCAAAAAGAAGGTAGAAAAGCATAACAAAGCATTTCCATATATACCTCACACAATAGCAGAGATGCCATATCCAATAACAGGGGAGCCTCGTTCATTCACATCAGGAGAGCAATCACATACAATGATAATAGGATCAACGGGTAGTGGTAAAACCACAATAATTAGAGAATTATTGTATAGCATACACTGCAGAGGAGAGAAAGCTATCATAGTGGATGTAAAGGGTGACTATATAGAAAAAGCTTATAGAGAAGATATGCGTACAGATATAATATTAAATCCACTGGATAAGAGAAGCAGGAACTGGTCAATATTTAAGGAGACAACAGCACTTACAGGATTTGCCACAATAGCAAAGGCGTTGATACCAGTAGATTCAAAAGACCCTACATGGACAGAGGCAGCAAGAGCAGTATTTACAGAAATGGCAAATAGTTATGCAGGTGCAAATTTATCTCTTGCGGAGTTTACAGATAAAATCTTAAAAACAGATATAAAGGTATTGGAAGAGATATTAAAAAAACTTATGCAGGGAAAATAATCAATACAGAGATAGAAAAGGCTGCGTTATCAGTGATGATGGTAATGAGCTCATATTTAAGGCCTCTTAAGCTATATAGAAGTAATGAAAACTGTTTTTCAATTAGAGATTGGATATTGGGAGATACATGGAATAAAGAGCACAGGCAACATGGATTTTTATTTTTATCATCAAGAGCAGAAGCAAAGAGGGATTTAAACCCAATAATAACGGCACAGGTTGATATAGCAATCAATGCGATGAGATCAATGGGAAATAGCAGTAGCAGGCCAAAGATATGGTTTATATTAGATGAGCTAGGGTATTTTGACACAGCAATACCAAATTTAATAGATGGCTTAACAACCGCTAGATCATATGGAGGATGTTTTGTATTAGGGACGCAGGATATAACAACAGTTTCTAAAATATATTCAAGAGAAAGAGCAGAAACAATAACCAATAACTGTCGCACGAAGATTTTCATGAATGTAGAGGGAGCTGAAACTGCGAGATGGTGCTCTAATAATTCAGGAGTAGGAGAAGTGGAAGAATGGAGTGAAAGTTTTTCTTATGGAGCGCATGAGATGAGGGATGGACAAAGTGCAACAAAGATAAAAAGAATGAAAGCAGCAGTACTTGATGGTGAGTTCCAGATACTAAAAACGGGAGAAGGATATATTAAGCTATCAGGTTACAATCCAGTTAAATTTACAGCAAGGAAGCCAAGATTAGGGGATATTGCAAAACCATATATAGAAAACGAAAAACTGTATGGGTTGTTAGTAGAAGAGAGGGAGGAGCAGGAGAAATATCGCATAAAAGTGGAAAAAAGGTTTAATAAAGACACAAATATATTGGCTCTTGTAAAAGAAGGTGGCGCTAGTGAAGATGATCAAATAAGTAGTAATGTTACTATAAAGAAACCAAAAGAAGGTGAAAAAACTAGTAAAAAAGAAAATAGTGCAAAATCAGTGGCAACAAATGATATTGGTAATGATTGGTAAGAATAATAATAAAAAAGAATAAAAATATTTTTGAGGTAATATGAAAATAAAAAGTAATTATGCACTATTATTAGATGAGGGTCTAAAGGGCTTAAAGTATATTAAAAATCTACTGAAGGACTTAGAGAAATCGCCAAAAGACAAAAAATAAAAAAAAGCAAAGGCACTAAAGAAAAGAAAGAAAGATAGGTTTTGCGGATGATGGATTATAATATATATCGCAGTAGCAAACGTTATAAATCGCATATTTTCCTTTTTATACTCATTTTTTTGTTTGTAACAAGATATATGTTATGCAATGCAGAAGTGGGGTTTTTAGAGAAATATAAAAAACATACTTTTATAAAAAAAAGGGAGCACTACAATTGGCTGTTATACAATAATACCCTAAAAAAGGATCTTACATTGAATGATACAGGAGCAACATCCAAAGAGGATCCAATATTGGATAGAAGTGAAATTATTAGACTACATGATAGATATTTACCTATAAATTACCCTACTGTTATAGATATAGGCTCTGGTCTCGGAGGTTTTAGTAAAACTATGGCATTTTTAGGATATAATGTGACTTCAATAGATATGTGTCCAGAACATATAGAAATACAAGAAAAGAATTTTTGTTCTATAAAACCCATATCGTTTATGCATGATTTGTTAAATCTAGATGGGTATAATTTTTTAAATTTAGAGAACGATTGTAAGCAAATAAAATCAAAACAAAAATTTATAGAATGGGATTTTCTTGAACCAACTCCAAGCAATTTACCGCGTGCTCCATGGCATTTTATAATAGCATTTAATGTATTCCAATTTATGAATCATGACGCAATCACAAAGAGCTTAGAGTTAATCAAAGATAATATAGCCGATCAAGGAATCATTTATGTAAATTACACACATCTTACAGTTAATAATTTATTTTTAAGTAGTTACAATCAGAACTATACTTTTTTAATGACTGAGCTAGTAAGATTGGGGTTTGAGGTGGAATCTCAAGCTGACACACCTAGAAATCATAATTTTTGTATAGATGCTAGAAATAATGCAGAAAGAATTTTTCTAGATAGTATCAGAAATAAAGTAAAAATTTTCGTACCTTCTGACTGGAAACCCCAAGTAGAATACTTGTGTAACCAAGTTACGCCACAAGTCACCACAATGATATTAAAAAAGAAATCTAGGTTATAAAATGCTCACAGTAAAAGGATTTGAATCATCAGGTGCGGCCGGAAAGTACTATAGTCATGGTGATTATTACGGTAGTGAAGGAACAGGAGTGTGGTACGGGAAAGGTGCTGAACAAATAGGACTTATAGGAGGATTTAACGCAAGCAATGATCCTAGATTTAAAGCTGTGCTTGAAGGTAGGGTGAATGAGGATAATCCCTTAGGTCGTATACATAATGGCAAATGGGAGCATAGACCTGGATATGATCTGACTTTTTCAGCTCCAAGAGCTTTTCTATAGAGGTCAATTTACGTTCTGATCCAAAAAGACAGGCAGAGCTAAGAAATGTTATGCAGAATGCAGTTAAGAGAACGCTTGATTATGCTTCAGAGCGTGGATTATTACAAGTGAGGAAAGGTAAGGCTGGGATAGAGAAAGAAAACGTAGATAAACTTGCATATGCGTTATTTGCACATAGTACTAACAGGAAACTTGAGCCACAAGAGCATATACATTCATTTTTAGCAAATATGGCGATATGCCAGGATGGTAAGATGAGAAGTATAAATATGGATAAAATAATTAATAGGAATGGTACTATTAAGTTTTTAGGACAGGTATTTAGGAATGAACTAGCTTATGACCTAAAAAAATCAGGTGAAAAACTTAGAACTACAATTTTATCAGGTGGGAGTAGTTCATTTGAGTTTTCGCATATATCTGATAATTTAATTAGAGCATTTTCCACTAGAAGGCAGGAGATTGAGGAGCTATGTGAGAAATACGGTATACAACAAAGCAAGGACGGGATAAAATTGTTATTAACTCGAGAGAGGCAAAGAGAAAAGTAGATAAAGAAGAATTAATTAATACATGGGAAAAAGTTCAAAATGAGGTATTAAAAAAAGAAGTGTTGAATTTAAATAAGGAAATACAATCAGAAGAAGTTGGTGAGAAAGCGGAATTAACAGTTGAAGAAATAGCGAAGCTCTGCGCATTGGACGCCTCATCTAAAAAAGCAGTATTTGGTCATAACGATTTAGTGAGATCAATGATAAAGTATACTATGGGAGAGGCAACTATCAGTAAACTTGAGGATGCTGTAACAAAGCTTGTAAATGAGGGTGAGTTAATAAAGCATAGTGATAAATATACAACCCTATCTTTACTTCAAAAAGAAAAGGAGATTTTAAAAATTGCTAAGCAATCACTGAATAGTACAAAGTCTATTATAAAGGAAAGTAATGTAAAGAATCAGATAAAAGCTTTTGAAGCAAGGGAGAAAGCGAGTAATAATAAATTCATGGGTCTTAATGATAGCCAGAAAAATGGACTCAAATATATTTTGACATCAAAAGATAATATAATTGCAGTAGATGGACTTGCTGGTGTAGGGAAGTCAACGATATTAAATGCGGTACGTGATATTAGTGGAAGGAAAATAATTAATTTGATTGGACTGGGAGATAAATTTGGTGGAGCTGCGCCTACAGCATCTGCTGCAAAAACACTGCAGGAATCAGCAAAAGTAGAATCATCTACTCTGCATTCATTTATATATAAATATAAAGGATATATAGAAGGAAGGGGAAAAGCTCAAACACTTCAGACAATAAAAAGAGTTACAGCAAATCAGTGATATTTGTAGATGAAGCATCATTAATATCAACAGAGAAGATGCATGAGTTATTTCAATTAAGAGAGAAGCTAGGTTTTAAATTAGTTTTGGTAGGAGATCAAAAGCAGCTAGGAGCAGTTGAGGCAGGTAAGGATTTTGAACAATTAATCAAAGTTATACCATATGTAAAACTAGATAATGTTATTAGACAGCAAAATGAATCTCATAGGGAGGCTGTGGTTGAATCATCAAAAGGCAATATTAAGAAAACATTTGATATTCATGATAAAAATATAGAGCAGCATTCTAAGGGAATAGTTTCTGCAGCTGTAGCAAAATATATGGAGTTAAATTTAAAGGATAGAGATAATACATTGTTAATGTCGCCAACTAAAAAAATAAGAGACGAAATAAATGATCAAATAAGAGTTGAACTAAAGAAGGAAAAAATACTAAAAGGTAGTATTGAAAACTTTGCTGGGTTAAGACAGAAAGATATGAGTTTGGCAGATTATAATTTTGCAATGATGTATAAAAAAGATGATGTTGTAAAATTCTTTAAAAATTATTCAAATGGCATTAAACAAAATAAGTACTATAAAATTATAGGAATTAATAAATTAAGCAATAATATTACAGTAGAAAAAGATAACAAAAAACACGTTTTTAAATTCAGGACTGATACAAAATATAATGACAAATTAGAAGTATATGAAAAGATGGATTTAAAATTGCAAGAAGGCTTAAAAATAAGATTTACAAAAAATAATAACAAGGAAAAATTAGTTAATTCTGAAACGGCAATAATAGAAAATATAAATAAAGAATCTATCAAATTTAAAACAGAAGATGGAGAAATAAAAACAGTAAATAAAGAAGAATTAAAGCATATAGATTATGGATATTGTTTAACAATACATTCAGCACAAGGAAAAACATATCAAAAATCAATAGCGGCAATTGAAGATAATAAAATGTTATCCAATCAAAAATTATGGACAGTAATATTATCAAGGCATAGGGAAAGTTTTATAGCAGTAGTGCAAGAGAGAGAAAAATTACAGGGGTATTTAATATCAAATAATGGAAGGGAAATGAGTGCAATAGAATTAAGTAATAAGCAACAAAAGCAAGCGCAACAAATTCAAAAGATGCAGCAAATACATAAATCTAATGATTTCCAAATATCAATATAAAATCGCATAAAACCAGCTATGGAGTTATTGTATTATTACTTGGTACCAGGTGGTGCAGCCACACAAAACGAGAGATTGCGAGGTTTTAATAAGTATTAATTATTTGCAAAATAATAAATTTTAACTTTTTGGTACCAGCTGGTACCAGCTATGTGATAGGTAAAAAGCCGCATCTAGCAATTGTGGTACCAAGTGGTACCAAATTTAATAATTCTTGGTACCGTCTGGTACCAGCTCTGCATCTTAGATAAACTGGGCCATAGAAAGAAATGCACCAAGGGTGCGATTGGTGTGATACTCTTTCCTTGGCTCTGCCGTTGCTTTTTTAATGATCCTACTATTCTTTTATCTTTTTCTATTAATATCAATTTCTCTAAGAGCCTTAGTGACGATTGAGCGTAGAAACTATTTTGATTTTTAATTTATAACATGGTACATTTTTGGTATTAGTTATTTGAAATTGTACATAATATTTTCTTATTTTTTTGGTTACATATATTATTTTTTAAATTAGTATTGAAGTATATAATTCAATTATTATCAATAATGCTTATGGATATGAGTAAAAAACTTATAAAAAGTTTAAATAAAGAAATTAAATCTTTAATGAACAAAGATTTTGATTTAAGAAAATCTTTAGAAAAATTAGAAAAAGATTTAACAGTTGATGATATAGAAATTGAAAAACTAAAGAAAGAAAAGTTGAAAATTAAAGATAAAATTTTGGCAAAACAAAATGAATTAAAATTAGCTCTTGATAAAACTTCAGTTGAGTTAGTTTAGGATAAATAATTAAAAATAAAATTGTTTTGTTTTAATAACTGTTTATGAAAAAAGAGTAGATTTAATTTTAACCTACTCTATATGTTAATTTAGGAAATTTGTGAATGTTGATTTGATAAATTCAATTTTAATATTTGTAGTGATAGAAAATTTTGTATTGAAATTTTTTATCTATGGAATTTTGCAAAAAGTTATCAATGATTATTTCTACATTACAAGTATCGCAATAAAGTATTTTGTCATTAAATAATAAATTTACTTCAAAATAGTAATCATTTTTATCAAGGGGTATTTTAATCAAAATATCAGTAGGATTAGTTTTATTATTACTGTTTAAAACTTTATCTAAATTTATAGAGTGACTTAATTTAATATACTCTATAGTAACACTTGGTTTTTGAAGTTTTAGATAAATCTTGTCAGATAAAAAGGAATTACGCTTTAGGTTAATTAATTTTAATAACTTTTCCCAATGCTTTGATAATAATGCATTAACATAATTATTTACTCTAGTATCAAAATCTAAACTATGGTTTGGGTTTATATTAGTCGTACTAACTTTGGGGTGAAGTGGTAAAGCATTGTTTAGCTTTTTACAATAATCATTATGGGATGGCTCCCTACCAATGTACATCAAACTAGAGTGTCTGTCTAAAAGGTCTGGGTTAAAGTTTTTTTGTGTGGTTGTATTTATTACTTGTAAATTTTGCCCTGTTCTCATAACGTATCCTATTATTTGTTTGTAGTTTTAGTAAAGCATAAGTTCATTGTGCTAATAAGAGGTTTGATTGATAGCATTGACCTCTTATTAGCTACCTAAATTCAAAAGGTTAGTTGTAAATTTAAACCATCTAGATCCTGTAATTTTGTTGAAAAATTACTTACTCCTTCCTCTTGCTTCATTAATTCATATGCAAGTAAATTAGCCTTTTGCTCTAAATAACGCTGTGACAAAGCGTTAACTTTGCTCTTAAACTCAGATATAAGTTTGCGCCTTAATTTTAGAGCTTCCTGATCACTGATGCTTTTTGACTCATGCTGGACCCTAAATTCAAGAGTGTAAATTTCTGCTTGAAGTAGTTTAATAAAAATATTTGTTAATTGAGCTTCGTTATTTATTTGCACTGTTGGTTGGTTTAAAGTTTTTTGCATAATTACCTCTTTAAAATTGTTAAAATCAAACGATTGGTCATTTTGTTACTCCTAGTTAATCTAGAAGTATGACTTCGTCATACTTCCGGACCTGCTGGGCGAAGCATGGGTAGCAAATGGAAAGTGCAATTTGTGAAATATTTTCATTTTTTTGTCTTTTGATATGAATTGCGAGCTTGCTCGCAAGAAGAAAAAAATTAGAATATTTTATAAATTGTGAGCGTAGCGAAGCACACTTGTAATGCGCGAGGCAAAGCCTTAGTCTTCTTTACTTTTATTAAACAATTACTATTATTATAAAAAAGAATCCTAATTGTGATCACTTGCTTATTAAACTAGTTGTTAATAAACGGCAAAAAGATAGCTTTTTAGTTATTATAAACTATTTATTATGTTATAAGATGCTATTTAAATTAATAAATGACTAGGCCTCTACCGAATATTGAGCCTGAGAAGTGGAAAAGATATTATTTTGAGTCAAAGGGCCGTTATTATATTGCAATTCTCCAGCAGGATATTTTTCATGAATGGAGCATTATTAAATGTTATGGTGGGAAGGAGAATAAATTAGGTAACTTGATTATTCAATCTTGTAATTCTTATGATGCTGCCATAAATGAAATTGAAGAAATCAAAAAAATAAGAAAAGCTCATAAATATGCATTAAAAAAACTGATTACTTAAAAAGTAAGAATTAGATTTTGAAAATGCTAGTGGAATTAACTGTAATATGGTAGAATGAAGATATATATCACTAATAATCTTAACGAGGGTTTGAGTAAAATTGAATATTAGGTACTTATGAATTTTGATAATATAAAATCAGTATATAAAAGAACTAGTCAAAGAACACATTATGATTGTGGTCTAAGAGAATACTTACTTAGAGTATATCAATATATGTCATTTGCACTTGCTCTAACTGCAATAATATCAATGGGAGCTGCATCATCTTCACAATTTTTAAATCTAATATATGGCACACCACTTAAGTGGGTTATAGCACTTGTACCACTAGGTATGGCTTTTTATATGAGTAGTAGATTAATGTCTATGTCAGTAACCGGAGTGCAAACTTGTTTGATGATATTTGCAACTCTTATGGGTTTATCATTATCAACAATATTCATATTGTTCACAGGAGAAAGTATTGCTAGGGTATTTTTTATAACAGCAAGTACATTTGGAGCTATGAGTGTATACGGGCATACTACTAAAAGAGATTTAACAAGTATGGGCTCATTTTTAATGATGGGAGTGATAGGTTTATTTATAGCTAGTGTTGTGAATATATTTATGCAAAGTGGGGTTCTGCAATTTGTAATTTCAATAATAGGTGTTGTAGTATTTACATTATTTACAGCATATGACTCACAAAAAATTAAAGCATTATATTATAAAACACAAAGTAATGCTTTGATCACACACAAACTTGCTATATATGGGTCACTTGCGCTATATATGGATTTTATAAATATATTTGTATTTTTATTGCAGCTATTAGGAGTTAGAAGGGATGAGTAATATTTTTATGGAAAGGACATATGATTTTAATAAAATTAATCAATTTATTAAGGAGAACTAAAATAATGAAACAAACAGGCACAGTAAAGTGGTACAATTCAGAGAAAGGGTACGGCTTTGTTACACCAAATAATTCTAAGAAAGATATATTTATACATAGGTCAGCATTAGAAGCAGCAAGACTTAATACTTTAGACGAGAATCAAAAGATAGAATTTGATATAGAAGAAAAGCAAGGCAAAACTTCAGCAATAAACATAAGTAAAATAAGTTAATAATTATGGCAGGAAGTGTTAACAAAGTCATAATAGTTGGCAATGTAGGAAATCAACCAGAAATCAGAGTAACTCAAGTAAGTGGAGAAGAGCTCGCTACTTTCTCACTTGCAACAAGTGAGAGATGGAAAGATAAGAACACTGGTGAACAAAAGGAAAAGACTGATTGGCATAAGGTTGTGGTTTTTGCGCCTGGGCTTATTAGAGTAATAAAGGAATATGTACATAAGGGAAGTAAACTTTATATAGAGGGGAAATTACAAACAAGAGAGTATCAGGATGAAACTGGTATAAAAAAATATACAACAGAGGTAGTGTTAACTTCATATAGCAGCACATTGGTATTGCTGGATAATAAAAATGATACAGGAGGTTTTCCTGGATTCAATAAGGAAAAAAACGATTCCTTGAGATATGACCAAAAAAAGGAATTAGAAGATAATTCTCAAGAAGAGGATATTAATTCTGACGAGATACCATTTTAACAAATTTAAAAGATTTAAAAATGACAAATAAAGAAGAGTTACTACAAATCATAACAAAATTAGAAAATTTAGAAGAAGAAAGAGCTAATGTTGCTCAGAATGTAACTGATACATTATCAGAGGCTAAAATCAAAGGCTAAGATATAAAAATACAAAAGCAGATATTAAAGGAAAATGGATGATGACGATAGAATAAGACAAGAAGAAGAGCTTGAAACTTATAAGGTGACCATTGGTATGAAGTGATATTTAAAAATAAAATTATTAAAATAATATAAAACTAATTAAAAGGAGACCAAAATGAACAAAACAGAATTTATTAAGCTACTTGCACAAAAAATGGATACATCTGCAGTCAATGCGGATAAGAGTTTAAAAATAGTATTCGAAACAATTGGAGATGCAATTGCTAAAGAAGATAGTCTTGCGTTTGTAGGATTTGGAACATTTAAAACCACAATTAGTAAAGCAAGAAAGGTAAAAACGCCAAAAGGAGATATTGTAGATGTTTCTGAAAAAGAATAGTGAGATTTTCACCAGGAGCTGATTTAAAAGCAAAAGCTGCGAGCAGAAAATAATCAAGCACTTTGATTATTGAAGTATGGAACTTGGGATAAGGCTGTCACATATAGAAGAGTCGAAAGAATCACTACAAAAACGTTACAACAGTTTAAGATCTGAACTTAAAAAAGAAGGAAATATAGCGGATTGGAAAAAGAAAAAAACTATAAGCTATGTGGAAGAAATGGTTGAGCATGCTGATAAACATTACAGTGAAGTAAAACATATAGTAGAAGAATTATCAAAAACAGATAGGGTTGCCAAGCAAATATTTCGCACCATGATATCTATTAAAAATTATAAAGAAAAAATATATGATTTATGCGGATATGAGTAATGAAAATCAAAATAATCGAGGAAATCTTTTGAGAGATGGAAAGCACAATGTTTTAGAAGAAAAAACAAAATTTATTAAAAAAAGCTATCCAATGCCTTGGCAAGTAGAGTTAATAGATGAAGAAATAGAAATATTAAGAAAAGGCTTAAAGGAAGACGAAATAAGGTACGAGGCAAAAGCAAAGAGATTGGCTGAGAATACGTCACTTTCAGAGTCATTTAATAAAAATAATAGGAAAGAATAAAAAATGATCAGCTTAAAATTAGATACATTGGAAAAAGCTATAATACAGTTAGAAAAGGGTATTGAAAGAAAGGAGCAAGAACCTACAGATGAGTTGCTACGTGATGGAGTTATACAACGTTTTGAATATACAATGGATTTAGCTTGGAAGTTTATACAGCGTTACCTAAGAATAGATTTACAAGTTGAAGAATCAGCTATACGTAGCAAGAAGGACTTATTTCGTGAATCAGCAAGACTAGGAGTAATCGATGATGCTGAGCGTTGGATTGCTCACTATGAGGCTAGAAATTATACCTCTCATACTTATAATAGACAAACTGCTAATAATGTGTATGCGCAAGTATTGCTATTTTTATTTGATGTAAAAAAACTGCTGGAGGTGTTACGTAGTGCCAATTGATATCAGACTAGATCATTTGCAAATAGTGCGCGATATATTGAAGCAACATGTTCCAAATCATAAGGTAATGGTGTTTGGTAGTCGTGCCAAATTTACAGCAAAACATACGTCTGATTTAGATTTATGTATTATGGGAAATGCACCACTTTCACTTAGCCTACTTGGACATCTACGTGATGATTTTAGTGAGTCAAATTTGCCATATAAAGTTGATTTAGTGGATTGGTATGATTTAGATAATGTGTTTAAAAAAATTGTTAAGCGAGATATGCAACTTATTCAAGGAAAAATCTCGCTATAGCAATTCGAAATATGAGTGAAAATGTGGTAGGTATTGTTTACACTGAAGTGAACCCCAAAACATGGAATAAAAGTTAAGCAACATGTATCTTGAAAAAAGTAAGCTAAGTGCTTGCAAATTGGCTGTTATGAGATTAGCTATTTTATAACGGCTGGAAGGAGTGATTATGATTAAGCAACTAGGTGAAAACCCTGAAAAAATGATAATAACCTCCTTCCAAAAAAGTCTAAAGTTGGACGGTATCTTAGAAAAACCTAAATAATAGGTTTATTCTGTATTCACATGGTTAGCTTTAAACTTTTAATATTAAACATTAATTTAGGAGATATAATATGTCAAACGCAATATTAGGAATAGATGTAGGTAAAGCTGAAATTGCAGTAGCTTTACTTATAAATAACAACGCTACTAAGAAAGAAATCTTTAATAACAATGATAAAGGGTTTAAAAGCCTTAATAAATGGCTTAAACAAAAGAAAGTTTCTACCTTAAAAGCTTGTATGGAAGCAACAGGAAATTATAGTA